>CALXAK010000012.1 GCA_944386255.1 uncultured Clostridia bacterium | reverse complement strand
TAAAGGGCTACAGCATGAAGGACGCGGGCATACTGGACGGGGACATAATCATCGCCAAGAGCCAGCAGTCCGCCGACGACGGGGAGATTGTGGTGGCGCTAATTGAGGACGAGGCCACCGTGAAGTACCTCTCCCACCGGGACGGCCACGTGCTGCTGCTGCCCGCCAACGAGGACTTCCAGCCCATTCCGGCGGACGGCGCGCTGGTGCTGGGCAAGGTCAAGGCGGTGCTGAGGTACTACGAATAGTAGTTTTCTGCATTTTAATACTAAATGTAAAACCGGTTGCTTTGGAGCAACCGGTTTTTTGCGCTCTCTGGCCGGGCGAGCCGGACGCGGCGGCGGCCAGGCGGCGAGCCCGGCGGGGGCGGGACAGAGATTTGGCATTTAATCCCGCGCTCATATTTCCCGGCGGTGAGTCTGCTGGGGCGGCAGCGGGCACCAGCCGTGGTGGAGAGGCCGCAGCCGGGGTCGGCGGAAGCGGAGCGCTGCTAACAGCGGAGCGCCGGCGTCCCCGGCTGGAGCTGGGACAGCGAGAGGGCCGGGCGAGCCGGACGCGGCGGCGGCCAGAGGCGAGCCCGGCGGGGGCGCGGCTTTGCCTGATAATACGGTTAGTATAAACACCTGCTCATTCGACTATATGTAGCTCGCCGCTGTGCCGCGGCAGGACAAACACTGTTGGTTTGGGGCGGGTTTGCGGTTATAATGGAGGAAAGCCAATTCTTTGGAGGGCGCTATGCTGGAAATGGATTTTGTGCGGGTGCCCCGGGACAGCTACATATTCCGGGTGACCCACAGGATAATGGAGGGCGACTGCCAGATGGAGCACGGGCCGGTGCTGCGGCAGGTGGGGCCCATTTACGCCATGAAGTTCGCGGTTACCAACGGCATGTACCGGCGCTTTTTGAAGGACAGCGGCTACCGGCCAAGGGACCCGGAGGGGTTCCTGCGGCACTGGCAGGGCGGCAGCTTCCCCGCCGGGGAGGAGGATCTGCCGGTGGTAAACGTGAGCCGGGAGGACGCCAAGGCCTTTGCCGCCTTTTACGGCTGCCGTCTGCCCAGTGAGGCGGAGTGGCAGTACCTGGCGGGGGGACCCAATAAGCTGCGCTGGCCCTGGGGCAACCTGCTGGAGCGGAGCTTCTGCAACGGGGAGGGCGGCCGGCTGCAGCCGGTGGACAGCCACCCGGAGGGTGTGTCCCCCTTTGGGCTCTACAACATGTGCGGCAACTGCTGGGAGTGGGTGTCGGACGAATTCTACGATGGGGACCTGCAGCACAGGTTCACGGTGCTGAAGGGGGGCTGCTGCTGGCGCGGGCCGGACTACTGGCACGCGGACGGCGGGCCCCAGCCCAACGACTCCCACCTGAAGATGCACCTCATCGGCCCGGCCATGGACCGCTGCGCCACGGTGGGGTTCCGCTGCGTAAAGGACGGTGAATGAGATGGCCGAGAGGATCGTGGTTGAAAATCGGGCGCTGCGTCTGGCGCTGGAGCCGGACGGGCGGGTGGCGGAGCTCTCCAACATCATGAGCGGCCTTTTCTCCAACCGGGGGCGGGAGCTGTTCCGGCTGCGGTACCGAGGGGAAGAGCTGGCCCAGGGGGATTTCCCCCCGCCGGAGGTCTCCCGCTGCCGCGACAGCACCCAGGAGCTGGTGACGCTGCTGTTCCGGCACCGGGAGCTGCCGCTGGAGATGCGGGTGCAGCTGATAAACGACCTTAACTGCAGCATATCGGTGCTCTACCAGCTGCGGGACCACAGCCGGCCGGCGAGACCGGCGCAGACCCTGCTGCGCTGCCCGCTGCTGGCGGAGCTGGAGTTTAGCGGCGACGACCTCATACGTCTGCCGGGCGACCCGGTCCCCGGCGAGCCGGGCAGGCCGGTGCTGCGGCCGGTGCGGGAGAGCTCGGTAAACTCCGACGCAAAGCCCCCTCTGGTGGTGACCGACCGGGAGGACCGCTACGGTTTTTCGGTGCTCTTCCCCACCCTCAGCGACCTCAACAACGAGGGGGCGGCCCAGAACCGGAACATGGACCTCTGCCGCATTGAGACGCTGGAGCAGCTGCGGGGGCACTGGCTGGCCGCCGCCCCGGACGACTCCTTTGCCGACACGGTGGAGCTGCTGATAACAGGGCTCGAGGGGGGCTGGGAGGAGGCCTTCGACCGGTTCAGGACCCGGTGGGAGAGCTTTTACGACCTTTCCGAGTACCGGCGGGAGGACCTCGGCTGGTTCAGCCGCTGCGCGGTGCACAACTTCACCTTCCTCTTCGGCAGCGAGGGCTTTGACCTGCAGGCCGGCCGGATCGACCCGGAGAAGCTGCTGCGGCAGGGGGAGGAGTTCGGCGGTTACGACACGGTGACCATCTGGAACCAGTACCCGAGGCTCGGGGTGGACCAGCGCAGCCAGTGGGAGTTTTTCGACCAGTTCCCCGGCGGCAGGGCGGCCATCCGGGAGATGGCGGAGCTGCTGCACAGCCGCGGCGTATACCTGTTCCTGCCCTACATCCCCTGGGACAGGGGGGAGGAGGAGAGCACCGGCTCCATGGGGGACCGGCTGGCGGAGCTGATTGCCGACACCGACGCCGACGGCTGCCAGCTGGACACCATGAACAGCATACCCGAGTCCTTCCGGCGCAAGCTGGACCGGGTGCGGCCGGGGCTGGTGTTCACCTCCCAGGCCCACCCTGCCAAGGGCAGGGCACTGGAGCTGATAACCACCAGCTGGGACGAGTTCTGGCGCAGCCGGCCCATGCCGGAGGCGGACATACTGCGCTTCCTCTGCCCGAGGCACATCTCCCCCGTCATCTCCCGCTGGCTGCGGGAGGAGGACAAGACGCTGCTCATCCGCCGGGCGGAGTTCTCGGCGGCGCCGATAGTCATCTGGCAGGACGTGTTCGGCCGCTGGATGCCCTACTCCGACGCCCAGAAGGCGGAGGTGGCCCGGTGGAAGGGGGTTTACCTCAAATACCGGGAGATTTTCCAGTGCGCCCGGCCCACGCCGCTGATTCCCACCGGCAGGCAGGGGCTGTACTGCAACCTCTTCCCCGCCGACGAGGGCAGCGGGTGCATCTACAGCCTCTACAACGCCGCCGAAGAGGCCGCCGAATGCTCCCTGCGGCTGCGGCGGCCGGCGGAGAGCCTCCAGGTGATACTGGGCGATGGCTCCGGGCGGCTGGAGGAGGGCAGGCTGGTGGCGGTGGTGCAGCCCGGTGAGGTGCTGCAGCTGTTGACCCGGTAGCGGGCGTAGCTTTTGGCCATCATTAGAAATGCCCGCCCGAAAAGGGAGTCTCCCTTTTCGGGCGGGCATTCTGTCCCCTGGCTGGCCGGCAGGCTCGCCGGAGCCGCCGCGGGGCGGCCCAAAGGGCCGCAGAGCAAAAAAGCAGGCGCCAGCGGAGGCTGGCGCCTGCCTTTTTTGGGGCACGCCCCGGGCGGGCCCCCGCGGCGGGGGCCTGCCCTGAGACAGAAAGCCGGTTAGAGCTTACTCGGCCTTGTTGAGCCTGTCCTCCAGGCCGGCCAGGTGAGCCTTGAGCTCGGCGGGAACGGTGTCGAACTCGTCGAACTTGGCGTAGAACTCCTTGATGGACTTGAGGTCTTCCTTCCACATTGGAACGTCCACCGAGAGCAGGTCCTTCATGGTGTCCAGGGTGATACCATCCAGGCCGTCGATGTTGATGTCCTCGGGGTTGGGCATGTAGCCGATGGGGGTCTCAACAGCGTCCACCTCGTCGAAGCAGCGCTTCATGATCCACTCAAGCACGCGCAGGTTGTCGCCGAAGCCCGGCCAGATGAAGTGGCCCTCGTCGTCCAGACGGAACCAGTTGACGTTGAAGATCTTGGGCTTGTTGGGGATCTTCTTGCCCATGTCGATCCAGTGCTGCCAGTAGTCGCCCATGTTGTAGCCGCAGAAGGGCAGCATGGCCATGGGGTCGCGGCGCACAACGCCAACGGCGCCGGCGGCGGCAGCGGTGGTCTCGGAGGCCATGATGGAGCCTACGAACACGCCGTGGTCCCAGTCAAAGCTCTGGTAGACCAGCGGAGCGGTCTTGGCGCGGCGGCCGCCGAACACGATGGCGGACAGGGGCACGCCCTTGGGGTTGTTAAACTCGCTGGAGATGCAGGGGCAGTTCTCCGCGGGAGCGGTGAAGCGGGAGTTGGGGTGAGCGCCCTTGGAGCCGTCGGTGCAGTCCCAGGGCTCGCCCTTCCAGTTGATGGCGTGCTTGGGCGGGTTCTTGTCCAGGCCCTCCCACCACACGGTGTTGTCGTCGGTGTTGAGCACCACGTTGGTGAAGATGGTGTTGCTCCTGGTAGCGGCCAGGGCGTTGGGGTTGGACTTGACGTTGGTGCCAGGGGCAACGCCGAAGAAGCCGTTCTCCGGGTTGCAGGCCCAGAGCCTGCCGTCCTCGCCGATGCGGATCCAGGCGATATCATCGCCAACGCACCAGACCTTCCAGCCCTTCTCGCGGTAAACCTCGGGGGGAATGAGCATGGCCAGGTTGGTCTTGCCGCAGGCGGAGGGGAAGGCGGCGGCCAGGTAGCGGATCTCGCCCTGGGGGTTCTCGATGCCGAGGATCAGCATGTGCTCAGCGAGCCAGCCCTCCTTGTGGCCCAGGTAGGAAGCTATGCGCAGGGCGAAGCACTTCTTGCCCAGCAGCACGTTTCCGCCGTAGCCGGAGTTGACCGAGCAGATGGCGTTGTCCTGGGGGAACTGAACGATGTAGCGGTTCTCCTCGTCGATGTCCGCCTTGGCGTGCAGGCCCTTTATGAAGTCGGGGCTGTCGCCCAGGGCCTCCAGCACCTGCTTGCCGGCGCGGGTCATGATGACCATGTTGAGCACCACATAGATGGAGTCGGTGAGCTCAATGCCGTACTTTGCAAAGGGGGAGCCCACGACGCTCATGGAGTAGGGGATGACGTACATGGTACGGCCCTTCATGGCGCCCTTGTAGAGCTTGTTCAGCTTTGCGTACATCTCGGCGGGGTCCATCCAGTTGTTGGTGGGGCCGGCCTCCTTGCGGGTGGGGGTGCAGATGAAGGTGCGGTTCTCCACGCGGGCAACGTCGTTGATGGCGGTGCGGTGAAGGAAGCAGCCGGGGTGCTTCTCGGGGTTGAGGCGTATGATCTCACCGGTGGAGCAGGCCTCGTCCCGAAGGGCGTTGAGCTGCTCCTCGGAGCCGTCGATCCAGACAACCTGGTCGGGCTGGCAGAGGGCAACCTGCTCGTCAATCCAGTCGAGAACATACTTGTTGTTGGTTAGTGCTGCCATAATACTCTCCTTCTATATAAAGATTAGTATGGACAAAGGGTAAAGGCGGTATATCCGGCGGGTCGCCCCGCCGGACAAGCAGCTGGTGTTATCAGCCGAACACCGCGAACAGGAAGCCCGCAGCAACCGCCGAGCCGATAACGCCGGAGACGTTGGGGCCCATGGCGTGCATGAGCAGGAAGTTGGTGGGGTTAGCCTTGGCGCCCTCCACCTGGGAGACGCGGGCGGCCATGGGCACGGCGGAGACGCCGGCCGAGCCGATGAGCGGGTTTATCTTGCCGCCGGAGAGCTTGTACATCACCTTGCCGATGAGCAGGCCGCCCACGGTGGACATGCCGAAGGCGAAGAGGCCGAGGAACACTATCTTGAGGGTGTCGGCGGTGAGGAACCGGTCATACACGGCGGTGGCGCCCACCGAGATGCTCAGCAGTATGGTGACTATGTTCATAAGGGCGTTCTGGACCGTGTCGGAGAGGCGGTCGGTGACGCCGCACTCCTTGAGCAGGTTGCCAAGCATCAGGCAGCCCAGCAGGGAGGTGACCGAGGGGAGCACCAGGCAGGTGATGATGGTCACCGCGATGGGGAAGATGATCTTCTCGGTCTTGGTGACGTTGCGCAGCTGCTCCATCTTGACCTCGCGCTCCTTCTTGGTGGTGAGGGCGCGCATGATGGGGGGCTGGATGAGGGGGATGAGCGCCATGTAGCTGTAGGCCGCAATGGCGATGGGGGCCAGGTACTCCGGCGCCAGGTTCTTGGTCAGCCAGATGGCGGTGGGGCCGTCCGCTCCACCGATGATGCCGATGGAGGCGGCAACGTTGCCGTTAAAGCCCAGCACCAGCGCCAGGAAGAAGGCAACGTAGATGCCCAGCTGCGCCGCGGCGCCCATTATCATGCTCTTGGGGTTGGCGATCATGGGGCCAAAGTCGGTCATGGCGCCCACGCCCATGAAGATGAGCGAGGGGTAGATGCCGGTCTTGACGCCGATGTAGAAGAGGTCTATCAGCCCGCCCTTTGCCAGCACGTCGCCGTAGTTCACCGAGGTTCCGGTCCACATCTCGGGGTGGTAGAGCTCCGAGATAGGCAGGCTCGCGATGAGCGTGCCGAAGGCAATGCCCACCAGCAGCAGCGGCTCAAACTTCCTGACGATGCCGAGGTAGAGCAGGAAGCAGGCCAGTAGGATCATTATTAGCTGCCGGATGTCCACGAGGTTTGCAAACCCGGAGGACTCCCACAGGTTTGTCAAGGTCTCAGTTATGTTCATTTGGCAACCCCCTTAGTCCATGACAAACAGAGTGTCTCCGCTCTGGATGCTCTGGCCCTTGGAGGCCACCACCTGGGCGATGGTGCAGTCCCTGGGGGCGGTGATCTCGTTCTCCATCTTCATGGCCTCGACTATCATCACCACCTGGCCGGCAGAAACCTTGTCGCCGGCGGAGATCTTAACGTCCACCACCACGCCGGGCAGCGGCGCGGGGAAGGCTTCGCCCGCAGCCACGGGAGCAGCGGGAGCGGCGGGGGCGTCGGGGGCGGGAGCCGCCGCGGGAGCGGCCGCGGGGGCCGGGGCGGGAGCTGCCGCAGGAGCGGCCGCAGGGGCCGGGGCGGGAGCTGCCGCAGGGGCAGCCACAGGGGCGGCGGCGTCGTACTCGGCGGCGAGAATCGCCTCGCCGGACTCCACCTCTACCTCGTATACCTTCTTGTTAAGGGTGATTTTATACTTCATCTGAGTCTTCCTCCTGTTACTCCTCTATCTCGTGCATGGAAACAAAGCGTATCTCGTTGAGGGGCTTCTCCAGCCGGTCGGCCACGATGGCCATGAGCATGGCGGCGGTGCGGTCGTCCACGTCAAACAGCTTGACGTCGCCGCAGGAGCCCTTGGCAAGGGCTGCCGGAGCCGCCGGAGCTGCCGGAGCCGCCGCAGCAGGAGCTGCCGCAGGGGCGGGAGCGGTGCCGCGGCCGCCGACAACCTTGGACATGACCGCGATGAAGTACATCAGGAAGGCCAGCACGGCAAAGACGATCAGGAGACCCACGACGCAGAGGATGAGCCCGTCGTCGAGAGCCATGTCCGATCCGCCGAACAAACTAAGCAGCATGGCAGTTTCTCCTTATTCCACAGCCTCGATGGTGTAGGCGCGCTTGTTCTCCCTCTGCTCCTTGCGGGCGGCAAAGAACTTCTCCGCCTCGCGGGGGAAGGCGATGTAGGAGAGCACGTCCTCGTCGCTCTCGGCAATGTCGCCCAGCTCCTTCTTGGTCTTCTCGAAGGCGGGCTCCAGGGTGTCGGCAAAGCGGCCGGTCATGGGCTTTTCGTCCCCCAGCACCTTCTTGAGCAGCTCGGGGTCAACCTCGCCCGGGATGCGGCCGTACTCGCCGCGCAGGTAGGCCTTTATCTCCTTGCCCACCACCTTGTAGCGCTCGCCCAGCAGCACGTTCTGCACCGCCTGGACGCCAACCATCTGGCTTGTGGGGGTGACAAGGGGAGGATAGCCGAGATCCTTGCGGACCCTGGGGGTCTCCTCGCAGACCTCGCCCAGCCTGTCAAGGGCGTTCTGCTGCTTGAGCTGGTTCACGAGGTTGGAGAGCATGCCGCCGGGGATCTTGTAGTTGAGGGCGTCGGTGTCGGTGCCCATGACCACCGGGTTGAGCAGGCCGCTCTCGAGGGCCTCGGCGCGAAGGGGCTTGAAGAAGTCGTTGACCTGCTTGAGCACGGCGGTGTCCACCGGCACTTCGTAGCCCATCTGGGTGAGGGCGGCGGCGATGGTCTCGGTGGCGGGCTGGGAGGTGCCGCCGGAGAAGACGGAGGTGGCGGTGTCCACAACGTCGGCGCCGGCCTCAACGGCCTTGAGCACGGTCATGTAGGCAAGGCCGGTGGTGCAGTGGGTGTGGAGGATCACGGGGATGTCGAGGGCGTCCTTGATGGCCTTTACCAGCTGGTCCGCCTCGTAGGGGGTCATGACGCCGGCCATGTCCTTGATGCAGATGGTGTCAGCGCCCATCTGCTTGAACTCCTTGACCATCTCCACATACTTTTCGAGGGTGTGCACCGGGCTGGTGGTGTAGGAGATGGCGGCGCTGGCGATGGCGCCGGCCTTCTTGGTCTCCTCCATGGCGACCTTGAGGTTGCGCACGTCGTTGAGGGCGTCGAAGATGCGGATTATGTCGATGCCGTTCTCAACGCTCTTGCGCACGAACATGCGGACCACGTCGTCGGGATAGGGGCTGTAGCCCAGAAGGTTCTGGCCGCGCAGAAGCATCTGGAGCTTGGTGTTGGGCATGGCGGCTTTTATGTCCCGCAGGCGCTGCCAGGGGTCCTCGTTGAGGAAGCGAAGGCAGGAGTCAAAGGTGGCTCCGCCCCAGCACTCCACCGAGTAGTAGCCAGCCTTGTCCATGGTGCTGAGGATGTCCTTGAACTGGGACTCCTTCATGCGGGTGGCGATAAGGGACTGCTGTGCGTCCCTTAGCACCGTTTCGGTCAGTTGCACTTTTTTCATATCCTTCTCCCTATTCTTTTGTGACGGCGCGGCGGCCGCCCACATCCGCCTTTCGGCGAAGAAAAACATGGCGTACCGCGGCCTCCGGCGGGCCGGAAAGCTGCGGCGGCGGAACATTGGCACAGCGCCACGGGCACTGGCGCCCTCGGCCGCCTCTCCAATTACCACCGCATACCATTATAGTATATATACGGTCAAGTTACAATAGATTTTGGCCCTTTTTGGCGGCGGGATTTTGCCGCCGGGGGGCTACCAGAGCGACTTTAGCATGGCGTCGGCGAGGCGGGCCACAGCGCGCTGGTCCACCGCCAGCTCATCCACCTCCCCGCCGCGGCGAACCATGGCGGCGAGCAGCCTGCCGAGTGGGGACAGGCGCTTTGGGGAGATGTCTCCTCCCAGCCACTCCACCGCCACCGGTTTTGGGGCCGGGGTGCGCTCCAGCTGCTCCTCCAGCAGCTGCCTTGCCCGCTCCGGGAAGGCGCAGCAGAGGAAAAAGCCCAGCTTTTTGCCCGAGAGCTCCCCGCAGTGGCGCCGCAGGAACCGCCGGAATGCCGGGTGCAGCCGGTCCATATGCACCGAGCAGCCCAGCACCACCGCCTGGTAATCTCCGAGCCGCAGCTTCTTGAGCTCCCGGCGGCGGGCGGCGTTCACCGCGTCGGCGCTGATGAGTTTTTTTCGCAGCTGCTGGGCGCAGCCACTGGCGGTGCCGGTCCTTCCGGCGTATACTATTAGATATCTGGCCATGCTTTTTAACCTCTTTCAAGAGAAACTTACCACAGCCCGCCGGGGCTGTCAAATTCGGCAGAGGGCAAATGTAAACGCAAGGGGATGTATATGGCCGGTTAATATGGTATGCTAAGCATATGAGCGAATTTGAGAGAAAAGACGATAGGTCAAAAACCGACGCGAGGCTCCGCAGGCTCAGGGGCGCCGCGGCGCTGGTGGGGTATCTGCTGGCGGCGGGGGCGCTCTGCTGGCTGGGGGGCGCGCCGCTCATCCGCTTTGCCGGGGACCCGGAGAGGTTTCGGGCCTGGGTGGACGCCTCCGGTCTGATGGGCCGGGTGCTGTTTATCGGCATGGTGGTGGTGCAGGTGGTGCTGGCCTTCATCCCAGGGGAGCCTTTTGAGATTGCGGCGGGCTACGCCTTCGGCTTTTGGGAGGGGATGGCCCTCTGCCTCATAGGCTCGGCGGTGGGCAGCGCGCTGGTGTTCTTCCTGGTGAGGCGGTTTGGGCAGAGGCTGGTGGTGA
>CALXAK010000011.1 GCA_944386255.1 uncultured Clostridia bacterium | reverse complement strand
GCTCTCACTCATCTCGCCGTAGAGGTCGTTTCCCTCGCGGGTGCGCTCCCCGACGCCGGTGAACACCGAGTAGCCGCCGTGCTGGGTGGCCACGTTGTTGATGAGCTCCTGAATGAGCACCGTCTTGCCGACGCCGGCGCCCGCTCCGGGTAAAAAACCGCCGGAGCGCGCCCCGATAAAGGGTCTGCTCCGGCGGCCCATGCCGTCAGTTGGCAGCGGTGTCGCTAACCAGCCTCGCCGCCACCACAAACCTCACCTGGTCGTCGCTGGTGCAGGTGGAGAGCAGCAGCACCCGGTCCTCCGGCAGCAGCTCTACGCCGCAGTCCACATAGCTGTGCTCCAGCATGTAGCCGAAGGTGTCCTGGAACTTCTCGTCGTCGGGGTTGGGGTCGATGTAGTCTATGGTTATGGGCATGTCGCTCACCGCGAAGATCTCGAAGGTCAGCTCCCTGCCCGTCAGGGCGAAGGTGAAGGTGGGGTGCTGGTCCAGGAACTCCTGGTCCTTGTAGAACTTGAGGCGGCTGAACTTCTCGCTGTCCGCAAGGTCGTCCAGGGCGTGGCCGTAGATGATGCTCACCCGGTCAAACAGCTCCTCGGCAGAGACGTAGTTTATGTAGTCCAGGAAGTAGCAGCCCCAGACGTCGTACTCCTCGCTCTCGATGGTGCGGCGCAGGTACTGGTCGTTGTCCTCCCCCTGCACCACCGGGTCGTCTATGTCGCAGCCCGGCAGGCTGAGCCAACCCACCACGTCCGGGTTTACCCCGTAGGCCTGCTGCAGCTCGGGGGTGACAAAGCCGCCGTAGGGCTCGGCGTTTTCCCCCGAGGCGGAAAGCCCCATCTGGGCCGAGGCCGGGTCGAGACGCGGCCTGTCCGCCAGGTAGATGCCGGCGATCCCGGCGGCCAGCGCCGCCAGCAGCAGCACCAGCGCCGCCAGCAACAGCGCAAGCTTTGCCCTCCCCTTTTGGGGGACCTTGTTTTTACCGGCAGTTCTGCTCATTGCTAAAACCCTCCGTCTGCGCAATATGCGGGCTTTTATATGTGTATATTTTAGGGCCTATTCCCGCATAAATCAACCCACCGGCCCCCCTTTGCCGCAGCCGGGGGATTTTTTTGACCTCCCCCCTTGACAGCTATACCCCTGCGGGGTATATTAAAAATACCCCATGGGGGTATAATCCCCCGGAAGGAGGGACACTTTGGAAAACACTCCAAGCAAAAAGCACACCCAGCGCAGCGAGCAGCAGCGCCGGGCGCTCACCAACCGCCTCAGCCGCATAGAGGGCCAGATTAGGGGCATAAAAGCCATGGTGGAGTCGGACGCATACTGCATCGACATCCTGGACCAGGCCTCCGCCGCGAGGGCCGCCCTCACCGCCTTCTGCCGGGAGCTCACCGCCGCCCACATAAAGGGCTGCGTGGCCCGGGGGGTGCGGGAGGGGGACGCCCAGGTGCTGGAGGAGCTGGCCGAGACGCTCAACAAGCTCATAAAGTAGTACTAAAGTAAAAAGAGGTCGCAACATGAAACAGTATACCGTCACCGGCATGAGCTGCGCCGCCTGCTCCGCCCGGGTAGAGAAGGCGGTGAGCTCCCTCGACGGGGTTAGCTCCTGCTCGGTGAACCTGCTCACCGGCAGCATGGGGGTGGAGGGCAGCGCCACGCCGTCGGAGGTAATAAAGGCGGTGGAGGACGCGGGCTACGGCGCGTCGCTCAAGGGCGCCGCCAGGGCCGAAGCCCAGGACCCTCTTGCCGACCGGGAGACCCCCGCCCTGCGGCGCAGGCTGCTGGCGTCGCTGGGTTTTCTCGTGGTGTTGATGTATATATCCATGGGCCATGGCATGTGGGGCTGGCCGCTGCCGCAGGCGCTCGCCGGCAACCCGGTGGCGCTGGGCCTCGCCCAGCTGCTGCTGGCGGCGGCGGTTATGGTGGTGAACCAGCGCTTCTTCATAAGCGGCGCAAAGGGCGCGCTGCACCGGGCCCCCAACATGGACACCCTGGTGGCCATGGGCTCGGGGGCGGCCTTCCTCTACAGCACCGGCGCCCTCTTTGTCATGACCGGAGAGCAGCTGCGGGGGAACACCGCCGGGGCCATGGCGCTGCTGCACCAGCTCTACTTTGAGTCCGCCGCCATGATCCTCGCCCTCATAACGGTGGGCAAGATGCTGGAGGCCCGCAGCAAGGGCCGCACCACCGGCGCCATCCGCGGGCTCATGGACCTCGCCCCCGCCACCGCCCGGGTGCTGCGGGATGGCCGGGAGGTCACCATCCCGGCGGAGCAGCTGGTGCGCGGGGACGTCCTGCTGGTCCGGCCGGGGGAGCGCATACCGGTGGACGGCCGGGTGCTGGAGGGGGAGAGCGCGGTGGACGAGTCCGCCCTCACCGGGGAGAGCCTGCCGGTGGACAAGGCCGCCGGGGACAGCGTCTACTCCGCCACCCTCAACCAGTCCGGCTTTTTAAAGCTGGAGGCCACCGGCGTCGGGGAGGACACCTCCCTTGCGAGGATAATCCGCATGGTGAGCGACGCCGCCGCCACCAAGGCCCCCATCGCCAAGGTGGCGGACCGGGTGTCGGGTGTGTTCGTGCCGGTGGTAATCTCCATCGCCGCCGTCACCTTCGCCGCCTGGCTCGCGGCCGGGGAGAGCCTTGGCTTCGCGGTGGCGAGGGCAATATCGGTGCTGGTCATCAGCTGCCCCTGCGCCCTGGGCCTTGCAACGCCGGTGGCCATAATGGTGGGCAGCGGTGTGGGCGCCAAAAATGGCATACTCTTCAAGACTGCCGCCGCCCTGGAGCAGGCGGGCCGGGTGGATATTGTGGCGCTGGACAAGACCGGCACCATCACCGCCGGCCAGCCGAAGACCACCGACATAATCCCCGCCCCCGGCGTCACCCGGAGCCAGCTGCTGGAGGCGGCCGCTGCACTCGAGAGCCGCAGCGAACACCCCCTCGCCCGGGCGGTCATGGAGCTCGCCCGGCAGGAGGGCCTGCAGCCCAGGGATGTGCAGGGCTTCGCCGCCCTGCCCGGCAACGGCCTCAGGGCGGAGCTGGAGGGCGAAGAGCTGCTGGGCGGCAGCCTCAGCTACATTTCCGGCGAGCTGCAGCTGCCGGAGCAGCTCTCCCGCGCCGCGGCCGAGCTCTCGGAGAAGGGCCGCACCCCCCTCCTGTTCGCCCGTGGCGGCCGGCCCCTCGGTATGATAGCGGTGGCGGACACCATAAAGCCGGACAGCCCCGAGGCGGTGCGGCAGCTGCAGGCCATGGGCCTCAGAGTGGTGATGCTCACCGGCGACAACCGGCGCACCGCCGAAGCCGTCGGAGAGGCCGCCGGGGTGGACCAGGTCATATCCGAGCTGCTCCCCGCCGACAAACAGGCCGCGGTGCAGCGGCTGCAGCGGGAGGGCCGGGTGGCCATGGTGGGGGACGGCATAAACGACGCCCCCGCCCTCACCCGGGCGGACATAGGCGTGGCCATTGGGGCCGGGGCGGACGTGGCCATCGACGCCGCCGACCTGGTGCTCATGCGCAGCAGCCTCACCGACCTCGCCGCCGCCATACGCCTCTCGAGGGCCACCCTTCGCAACATACACGAGAACCTGTTCTGGGCGTTTATCTACAACACCATAGGCATACCCCTCGCATCCGGGCTGCTCATCCCCCTCCTCGGCATAGAGCTGAACCCCATGTTCGGGGCGGCAGCCATGAGCCTCTCCAGCTTCTGCGTGGTGAGCAACGCCCTGCGCCTCAACCTGTTTAAGCTCTACGACGGCAGCCACGACCGCCGCCGCAGATCAAAAAATATAAACAACACCCATAAAAAGGAGCAGAAAACCATGGAAAAGAAGCTTAGCATCACCGGCATGATGTGCCCCCACTGCGAGGCCCGGGTCAAAAAGGCGCTGGAGGAGCTGCCGGGGGTGCAGTCCGCCCAGGTGAGCCACCAGCAGGGCAGCGCGCTGCTCACCCTCTCGGCCCCGGTCTCGGCCCAGCAGCTCCGGGAGGCGGTGGAGGGAGCGGGCTATACCGTCACCTCCATCCAGTAGACCCAGAACCGGAAACCACAGATGGCGGGGCCGCGGCTTCTCGGCGACATCCCCCGCCGCGGCAGAGCCGCAACCCGGCGGGCGGAGGGCCAGACGGTCCTCCGCCTGTTTTTTTGTCCCACCACAGCCGCCACAGCAAGAAAAACATCCCACCGCGCCGCATCCTTGCCGCGCCGCTCTCCCCACCGCGCCGACCATCGCCGCCGCCTCCCGCCACGTCGCGCCGCAACAGACCTCGCAGATTTTCAGCCGCGCTTTTCCCCCGTCCTTCGCCAGCGCTCTGGAAACCCCCGTCCCGCACACCCCGGCCCACATCTCGGAAACTCCGCCCCCCCGCCCGGCCCCTAATCCGGGCGGGGGCCGAATTGAATCTCCCCGCCGGGGCTTTCGGATTTTGGGACACTTTTTTGCCAAAGCCGCGCGGCGCTCGCCCCTTCTTCTGACGGCCTTCGGCGCTCATCACCAGCCAAAATCCACAACGTGCCGACGCCAAAACTCCGCCATCACCTGGACCTCACCCGATTTCGCCCGTGGCGGGCGCCTTTCCATAAAAAATAAAGAGAACCCGGCTATCCGTCGGGTTCTCCAAATATCTGTACTAATAATAGGTCTTTTGACCGATTTTTGTCCCAGCTGTTGCCCGGCGCCCGTCACTCAGCTGTCCCATTTGCGGCATATCATCCCATAAATAGGACTGAAATTCAGTGGCAGCCCTCGCCGCACCCCTCGTCGCTGTGGCATCCGTGGTCGCCGCAGCCGTGGTCGCCGCAGCCGTCCTGGTGGTGGCCGTGGTGGTCGCAGTTGGGCTGGCTCTCAAAGCTCAGCGTTCCCGCCAGCAACTGCTCC
>CALXAK010000010.1 GCA_944386255.1 uncultured Clostridia bacterium | reverse complement strand
GCCGAGAGCGCCTCGATGAGGGAGTTGTACCTCGGCACCAGCAGCTCCCTGCCGGTCTGCTCAAAGGCCGCCCTCATCTCCTCCCCGGTGAGTCCGGGGGTGTCCGGCAGGTTGCTGACCCCCGGGTACTGCTCCAGGTCCTGCTGTGTGATGGAAAGTTCTGCTAAAGACAACTGCTCTTCCTCCTCTGCCCGTCACGGGCGGTATTTCCCGCCGGAGCTGGACTCCAGCGCCAGCTCAAACAGGCCAAAGGGCTCGTTGAGCTGGTTGTTCTGCAGCGATATCCTCACCGCGTCCAGCTTGCGGCTGTAGAATCGCTTTATGATGGTGCGGGGGTTTTCATCGCAGCTGAAGGTCCACTTGGAGAAGCAGACGTTCCCGAAACTCAGGTACCTCGCCGCCGAGAGCTCGCTGAATGCCGGCTCCCACACCCCCCTCTCCCGCCGCCACACCTCCACCGAGGTGTTGGGATAGGCCGCCAGCCGGGCGGAGAGGCTGCGCAGGGTCTTGGCCCTGAAGAACTCGTCGCCGGAAAAGTCCATGTCCCAGCGGGCGCTGATGGCCTCGCCGCAGTCGGAGTAGCTCTCCAGCGCCTCCGGCTGGTTGTAGAACTGCATCACCTTTCCCTCCGCGGTGCCGAACAGCAGCCGCTCTCCGTCCGAGGCCAGCACCCGGGCGGGGATGTTGTCCAGCAGGTAGCCCTCGTACTGGTAGTCGCTGCGCACCCCGTCGCTGCCCGCCCGGCGGAGGGTGTCGAGGGCGTAGACCCTCCCGTTCACCGCCAGCAGGAAGAAGTCCCCCCACACGGCGGCGGTGGCCTCCTCGAGACCCGGCTCCTGCCGCAGCTCTCCCCAGATGTAGAAGGACCTGGGCTGGATGTACCTCTCCCCGGTGTATTCATAGGGGGTGGTGGCGCAGATGCCCTCCGACGACAGGAACAGCGGCTCCCGGATGTAGCCGAAGGCCCAGGGGTTCACCGCCCCCTCGCCCTGGATTATCCCCCGCACCAGAAATGCGGTCTCCCCGTCCTCCTGCACCCCCTCCCGGAGGATGACGTTGCGGCTCTGCTCCCCGCCCCTAAGGTGGGTGGCCAGCGCCCCCTCCACCACCGAATAGCCGGTGATGGGGGTGTCCTCACTGCCGAGGGAGCTGTACCAGAGGTCCCCCCAGTAGCTGCCATCCAGGGAGGCGCAGTAGTAGTCCCGGCCGGGGTTCTGAGGGTCACCCGATATGAACAGCCGGTCCGCCGCCCCGGCGAGGCCGTACTTTATGCCGAACCTGCAGCGGCCGATGAGGCTGGACTGGTCCTCGGAGCACTCGTACTCCACCACCAGGTTGTCCTCGCCGGTCACCGGGCTCTCCCCCGGGGCGGTGGAGAAGGTGAGGGTGCCGGCGGCGCGGTCCACGGTAAAGTCCTGGTTCTCGGTGAGCTCCTGCCAGCCGGAGGCGTTCCGGAGCCGGGCGCTCACCGCGCTGTCGCTGAGGTCGCCGAAGGAGAGCTGGTAGACCCTGTCCCCGGCGGTGCCGAGAAAGCTGTCCGCCCGGCGTCCGGTGAGCAGGTTCACCGGCTGAAACGCCTGGCCGCCCCCCGAGGGCCCCCGGCCGATGGTGACGGTGGGCACCCTTGCGTCCTGGGCCGCCGGGGCCACCGACGGGGTCTCCCCGCCGGCTCGCAGCCGCAGAAGGCTCCCCCCATCCAGGATGTAAAAGCTGTCCCCCAGGGCGAGGCCGTAGGAGCGCTGGTCCAGCGCCTCCTCCCAGAGCAGCTCGCCGCCGTAGTAGATGCAGCTGCCGGAGTGCACCACCAGCTGGCCCCGGTAGCTCCAGATGCCGTTTATCCTGTCGGGGTAGCTCTCCAGCAGAAAGTACCCCATGCGCTTGCGCACCTTGCCCGGCACGTCCCGTATCATATTGACGCTGTAGCAGGCGCGGCCCTTCTCCACCCCGGCGGGCTGGTTGGTGAGGTCCACCCCCTTAAAGTCGCTGATGGTGAGGGTACTGCGCCGGCTGCCGGAGCCAAAGGAACCGCCCATTATTCATCCCCTCCAAACATCGCCTCAGCGGTGTCCTGCTGGGTGCAGGGCGCAAGCTCCCAGAGCCCGCCGGTGAACCTGGCCCTCAGGGTGGCGGCCCAGTCCGGGTCCCCGTCGTCCTTGGCGGCCAGCGCCCCCAGGGCGTACACCAGCGGCCCCCTCGCAATGCGCTCCTCCAGCGGTATCTCCTCCTCCAGCCCGCTCACGCTGGGCGGGTTCTCGAGGGGAGGCTCCCCCCGGCTCTGGCGGATGGAGTTCTCGCACTCCAGCGCCTCGGCCATGGCGAGGTTCACCCAGTCGGGGGCAAAGTCCATAAGCCCGTCGCTCTGGTCCGGCTTTATGGGCAGCAGCGCAAGGGCTGCCTGCATCGCCTCTTTAACCTTCATGCTTCGCCTCCTTTTTGGGCGCCGCCCCGGACGGGCCGGGGCGGGCCGGAAAGAATCTTTAGGCCACCTTGTAGACCAGCACCCCGGAGGTGAAGGCCCCGTCCTTTACGGCGCAGGCCCTGACCTCCTCCCCGGACTGCACCGTCACGCTGCTGCCGGTCTTGGCGTCGGCGCTGTAGCGGGGGTCGGTGCCGTCGGTGGTGTAGAGGATGTTGGCGCCGTCGGTGGTGCAGGCGAGGGTGAGGGTGCTGCCGGAGATGGAGGCGGTGGGGGTGGCGCAGACCTCCGCGTCGGAGCACACCTCGGCGTAGACGCCCTGGCACTTGGCGGCGAAAACAAAGCAGTCGTAGTACTGCCTGCCCTCAATGAGGTTGCCGCTTATGCCGGGGGGGTCCTGGTGGAGCTTGGTGTCGCTGAGCTTCACCGGGGCGGTGGCGGAGAACTTGTAGACGATGATGAAGTTCACCCCCTCGGGCCAGCGGGCGGAGGGTACCTTTATCACCTTCATGTTGTCGTAGCGGCCAACGACGCCCCGCACCAGCGACTCCTCCGCCACCGACTCCACCGCCAGGAACTCGTTGGAGAGCCGCAGCAGCTTGTAGACCGGGGCGGGCACATAGAGCACCCTGCCGTCCTGGGGGACCTCGGCGTCGTCCAGGGCGGCGGTGCCCATGGAGTTGCGCTCGCACACGCTCTCGGTGGTGTGGTCCTCGGAGTTCTTGACGATGCTTCCGGCGCTGTGGGCCAGCTTTGCAAGGCAGTAGGCGTCAAACTCGGGTATGGCCCTCTCGGCCAGCTGCAGCGCCAGCATCTTGCCGGCGGCCTTCACCCCGTCCTGGTCCTCGTTGTTGCCCTTGTCCACCACCAGGGAGAAGGAGCGGTCCTGGGTGAGGGTGAGCTCCTGGACAATGTCCTGCACCTCGGTGGGGGTGCCGTAGCGGTTGGCGGCGGCGGCCCGGTCGTAGTCGGTCATGGGCACGGTGATGGGGGTGGTGATCTTTACCGTCTTGGCCCCGGTGAAGGAGTACTCCTCCGAGAGGTTGCCCGCAATGAGCGAGCGGGTGGTAAAGCAGCTCTTTATCTTTTTGTCGTATCTCGAGTGAAGATTGATTGCCATGAGGCTATTTTCCTCCCTTTCCTTTATGAGAAGCTTAGCGCCCGGTCAAAGGCGCTCTCAAATTCGTCCTGCGGCTCCTCGGGCAGCGCCCCTTCCTGGCCGCCGGGACTTTTGCCGGCGGCAAAGGCTCTCGAGCGCAGCTCCTCCAGCTGCAGGCGGGCGTCTTTCAGCTGCAGCTGAAGGTAGGCCTCCCCCGGGCTGCAGCCCCTTTCCACCCGGGCGTACATCTCCTCGGTGATGTCGGAGGGCTGCACCTCCCGGTGGTCCATGAAGAACTCGACCCACCCCTGCTCCCGGCTCTGCAGCGCCTCCAGGTCCTGCCCTGCGGCGGCGGAGGCCCGCTTCACCATGCGGTCGTAGTTGCAGCCCTTCTGCAGGGTGTCCACCGCCTGCTGAGGGGTGAGCCCCAGCGGCTCGGCCAGCGCCTGCACCGCCTGGAGGGGCAGCTGCAGCGTCCGGTGGTCCCGCTTGAAAGCGATGGTGCCGCCCTCCGGGGCCGGGTCCCGCTCTCCCTCCGGCTGAGGGGCCGCGTCCTGCTGCTCCATGGGCTCGAGGTCCGCGGGCATCTCCCGGTCCTCCCTGCCGGCGAGCTCGGGGAACACAATGTCGAATCCGTCCATATCTTCCTTCCTTTCTCTCCCCATGGTGTGGGGGCGGTTCGGGGCCTGGTGGGCCCCGCGGCGGGCCTTGGGCCGGCGGGCCTTGACAAACCCGGCGGCCTGTGGTAGGCTCCTTTACATAGCAGATTTTTAATACCGACTGTGCGTTGATGGGAAATAGTAGCCGATGCGCAGCGTGGGCCAGAAGAGATGTCCCGGTGGGTGCGAGGGGCAGGGCCGGCGCCGGCGAATACATCCCGGAGCCGCGGCCCCAACGGCCTTTTGACCCAGTAGGCGCCGCCGGGCGCGCCCGTTACAGCGCTGGGGAGCTGTCTGGCTCCTCCTGAGGCCCCCTGCCGCGAGGCGGAGGCGAATTCGAGGTGGTACCGCGGCCCCCGGCCGCCCTCGGGCTCTCTGCCCGGGGTTTTTTTGTTGCAGAAAATCAAAAAAAGGAGACATCGCAATGCAGATCTTTGAGGAACTGGAGGCCCGAGGCCTCATCGCCCAGGTCACCGACCGGGAGCTCATCCGGGAAATGGTAAACGCCGGAAAGGCCACCTTCTACATCGGCTTTGACTGCACCGCCGACAGCCTCACCGCCGGGCACTTCATGGCCCTCACCCTCATGAAGCGGCTGCAGGCGGCCGGCAACCGGCCCATCGCCCTCATCGGCGGCGGCACCACCATGATAGGCGACCCCTCCGGCCGCACCGACATGCGCAGGATGCTCACGGTGGAGGACATCCGCCACAACGCCGAGTGCTTCAAGCGCCAGATGGAGCGGTTCATCGAGTTCGGCGAGGGCAAGGCCATGATGCTCAACAACGCCGACTGGCTGCTGGGGCTCAACTACGTGGAGCTGCTGCGGGAGGTTGGAGCCTGCTTCAGCGTCAACAACATGCTGCGGGCGGAGTGCTACCGCCAGCGCATGGAGAAGGGGCTCTCCTTCCTTGAGTTCAACTACATGATCATGCAGCGCTACGACTTCTACCACCTCTTCAAGGAGTACGGCTGCAACATGCAGTTCGGCGGGGATGACCAGTGGAGCAACATGCTGGGCGGCACCGAGCTCATCCGCAAAAAGCTGGGCAAGGACGCCCACGCCATGACCATAACCCTGCTCACCGACCAGAACGGCAACAAGATGGGCAAGACCGCCGGCAACGCCGTCTGGCTGGACCCCAACAAGACCTCCCCCTTCGACTTCTACCAGTACTGGCGCAACGTGGAGGACGGGGACGTGCTCAAGTGCATACGCATGCTCACCTTCCTGCCCCTCGGAGAGATAGAGGCCATGAGCTCCTGGCAGGGGGCGGAGCTCAACCGGGCCAAGGAGATACTGGCCTTTGAGCTGACCCGCATGGTGCACGGGGAGCAGGAGGCCCAGAGCGCCCGGGAGACCGCGAGGGGTCTCTTCTCCGGCGGCTCCGCCCAGGACATGCCCTCCACCGCCCTCACCGCCGCAGACCTCACCGACGGGGCCATCGGCATCATCGACCTTATGATGAAGTGCGGCCTCTGCCCCTCCCGGGGTGAAGCCCGCCGGCTGCTGCAGCAGAACGGGGTGGAGCTGGACGGCCAGAAGGCCGCCTTTGGGCTCACCGTCAGCGCCGGGCAGCTCTCGGGGGACGGCGTGGTGATAAAAAAGGGCAAAAAGGTGTTCCACCGGGCATACCTCGCCTAAAATCCCACCCTTTCGGGCGGCCTCTCCAGACTCTGGAGGGGCCGCCTTTTCGCCGCCCCGGGGGTCCTTTGGGCCCCCGGGGCGCTGCCCCTACCGGGGCAGCGCCCGCCCCGTCCCGCAGACGGGGCAGATGGCGGCGGGCGGGTCCCCTTTCAGCTCCACCCCCGGCCCCGGCAGCACCCGGCCGCCGGGGAGCAGGAGGTAGAGCAGCCGCCCGCAGCAGTACTCCGCCCCCTCAAGGGCCTCCTCCGGCAGGGGCAGGCAGCGCTCCGCCGCCGTCTCCCCCTTTTTCCCCAGCCGGCAGGCGGGGTTGCGGCAGCGCAGCCTCTGCCGCAGCTGCGCGCCCTGTTCCAGCGCCTCGCAGCTGGAGGAATCTATCATTAGCTGGGTGCCGCACTCAGGGCAGAGCATATCCCGCCACCTCCCCTTCGCTCAGGTTCTGCTGCCGCTGCCGGAGCTTGCGCAGCAGCTCCTGCTTGCCCCGCAGCGCCCCCTCCGGCCGGCTCTCAAGATAGGTGAGGGCGTCGGTTATAACCCCTTTTGCAAAGAGGTTGTCCAGCGTCTCTATCTCGGCGAGCTCGCTCCAGTAGGCGGAGGCCCCCACATCCACCCGAAGGGTCATGGAGTCCCGGTCCAGGGCGGAGAAGTTCACCGGCGCCGCCACCTCCCGGCCCTCCAGCTCCATGCGCACGGTGCGCTGGCCGTAGTCGGTGAGTATCATGTCGCAGAGCACCCGCACATAGTCCTCCACAAACTGGTAGAAGGCCAGCTTCTGCAGCTCGAGGGGGGCGGCGGAGGCCTTCTGCACCGCGATGATGGCGGAGGTGTTGTCCGGTTTTACGTTGCCGAGGGCCGCGTCGCTGGCCCCCATAAAGTCCCGGGTGTAGCTTATGGTCCGGTCCACGATCTCCAGCAGCTGGGGACTCATGTCCCCGGTCCTGAAGCTCTGGGCCACCGCGTCTCCGGGGCTGCCGGCGACGCCTATGGCCTCCCCCACCCGGTTGCTCCAGGAGCGTATCTTCAGCCGGTCGTAGAAAACCTTGGGGAAGGCGGCCATCTGCTGGTGGCGCAGGGCCATCGCCCAGAGCTTGTTCACCGCAATCTGGTTGGGGATGAGCCCGGTCACCGCCGCCTGGCCGTGGTAGGAGTTCTTCACCCGCTCCCAGTTCATGAAGGCGAGGGGGTAGAGCCGGTAGCCGGTGTCCACCGGGCCGCCCAGCAGCGCCGAGCGCACCGACTTCTGGTAGAACACCCGGCCGTCCTGCCGCCAGTAGCGGGTGAGCAGGGTGGTGCGGGCGGAGTCCTCGCCGGAGTAGATGTCCTCGGGGTGGTCGGGCTGTATGAGCGCCGGGTCCAGCCCGCTCTGCCTCGCCATGGCCTTCACCTGCTTTGTGAGCATGGGCTGGCAGAGGATTATATAGGGCTGCTTCTGGGCCTTTTCGCTGTAGGGGTTGCCGAACAGCACCCGACGGCAGTCCAGCAGCTCGGCGGCGATGCGGTGCAGCCTTTGGTCGTAGTAGAAGTAGATGCAGGCGTCCCCGTCCACCGCCGCGTCCCGCAGAGCGTCCCGGTTGAGGGAGCTTATGTGGTTCTGCTCGATGACGGCGGCTATCTCCGCCTCCAGCGCCCGGGCGGCCAGCTGGTCGGTGGCCCCCAGGGGGGTTATGTTGGCAGAGACGTTGTCGGTGACAATCATGGCCACAAAGTAGGCCACCACCCGCTTTAAAAAGTTGAGCACCGGTTTGTCCAGGTCGGGGGCATTTAGCCCCTCCCACTGGCGGCCCAGGTAGAAGTTCTCGTTCTGCCTCACCTGGCTGTCCAGCTCCAGCGACTGGTTGTAGGCCACCGCCTGCCGGTACTCCTCCCAAATCCTTTCCGCGGTCAAATCAGCCATCTCGGCCCTCCTTCTCGCTGTAGTTCAAAAAAGCTTCCCACTGCCGCAGCTCCTCCTCGCTGAGCTCCGGCTCCGGCAGCTCCCGGCCCGGCCGGCGGGCCAACAGCAGCAGCGCCGCTCCCATGAGCGCCGCCGCGCTGAACACAAGCGCCGCCGCCGACATCGCAACGCATATCCAGCTCATGCTCTCCTCCCTTTCTATCTTCCGTACTGCAATAGCCCCGCTATCTGGCTGTCCATGGGCACCGGCTCCCGGGGGGCCAGGGCCTCGCCGGGGCAGGCGGGCCGGGCCGCCGCAAAGTATCTTAGAGCGTCCGGTGCGTGGGTGAGAATGTGGGGGGTCCTTGCCGCGTCGTTGGGGTCCTGCACGGAGCGCTGGATCTCCGAGAGGCTCTTTATGAGGTTGCGGCAGCTCTCGCACACCCGCAGCCTCGGCCCGCCCTCCCCCAGCCGCAGCCACTCCCGCAGCTCGTACCAGCCCTGCACCCGGTCGTTCTCCGCCCGCTGCAGCGGCAGGCCGCACTCCGAGAATATCTCGGCGGCGCTGCGGCCGGTGTCCTGCCTGCGGTTCCAGAGGTCGGGCGGGGCGATAAAGGCGTCCACCGGCTCCCGGCAGAGGGCCAGTATCTCCCTTGCGGCGTCGCTTATCACCAGGTCCTTTTTGAATATCTCCCGGTATACCAGCGCCTCGCCCCCCGGCTTTACCTCCACCCAGTAGCCCGCCAGCATGTCGAGGCCGTAGTCCATGGCGAAGTATACCGCCCCATCCCCCGGCAGGGCGTCCGGCACCACATGGGTGAGCCTTGAAAACTCCGGGAAGTACCTGCCCGAGAGCACGTCCCAGTCCCCCAGCAGCCAGGCCCTCCGAAGGTCCTCCGGCAGCGACTCCAGCCGCTTGAGATACCCGGGGTCGCTCTTCATGAGGGCGGTGTTGTCCCGCACCCCCGCCGGGATGAAGAGGTAGTCCTCCGGGTCCTCGGCGGGGGTGAACTCCCGGTCGATAAACAGCCTCTTCACCCAGCTGTGGCCGACCCCGCCGGGGTTGCAGGTGAGGTAGAGCCGCTTGGGGAACCGGTTGGGCCCCCTCACCGACGCCCCCAGCATAAGAAACTGCCGCTCGGTGAGCTGGGTGGCCTCGTCTATGAAGACCACGTCGTACTCCTGCCCCTGGTACCTCAAAAGGTCCGCCTCGCTCTCGCAGTAGCCGAAGCGCAGGCGGGAGCCGCCGGGGAAGTCGAACACCTTCTGGCTCTCCCGGTAGTCCGCCACCCCGGAGAGCTCCGCCATCATGGGCAGTATGTGGTTCTCCCGCAGCTCCGGGTAGCTGCGCCGCAGGATCAGCACCCTGATGCCGGGGTAGCGCAGGCAGAGCAGCGCCGCCTTGCGCCGCACCGCCCAGCTCTTGCCCCCGCCCCTGGCCCCGCCGTAGGCGGTGTAGCGGGCCCTGGAGAGGAAGAACTCCCGCTGGCGGGGGTTGGGGGGAGGCAGCCTGTAGACGCTCATTCCCCAAACTCCCCGCTCTCCCCCTCAAACACCACCCGCAGCTCCTGGGGCGGCTCCTGGTCGGGCCGGTCCTCCATGCTCTTGCCGTAGAGCCGGCCCAGCACCTCGCAGGCCGCCGAGTAGCGCTCCTTCTGGGTGAGCTCCCCGTCGGTCACCGCCGCCGCGATGACCCTGGCCGCGTCGGGGGCGGCGGCCTCCAGTATCTCCCGGGGGGTCCTTTTCCGGCGGGTCCTCCCCTTCCCCGGCTCAGTCATCCGGGTCCTCTATGAGGCTC
The DNA here is from genome assembly GCA_944386255.1 of uncultured Clostridia bacterium. Classification (GTDB taxonomy): domain Bacteria; phylum Bacillota; class Clostridia; order Oscillospirales; family Ruminococcaceae; genus CALXAK01. The sequence goes on along the minus strand of CALXAK010000010.1, from coordinate 8,846 downwards.
TGCTCCAGCTGCTCTATGCGGGCCTTCAGCTCGTACAGCGAGTCCAGCAGCTCCATGGGGTCCCCCTCCTCCTCCAGCGTCTCCAGCAGCTCCTGCCGCAGGGCCATGAACCTCATCCCCGCCGCCGAGCGCATGCCCACCGACGCAGAGCCCTCGTCCAGCCCGCCCCGGCTCCGGGGCCCGGCGCTGTCCGTACAGCCGGACAGCCTCCCTGGTATCATTAAGGCGTCGATATCGGGGGCCAGCCGTTCGTCGAAAAAGGCGAGGGGGCTCACCCCCAGCAGGCCTGCCAGGCGCTTTGCGGTGCCCATCCGGGGCAGGCTGTCCCCGGTCTCAATGTTGCTGAGGGCGGTCTGGGATATCCCCGCCGCCCGGGCCAGCTCCTGCTGGGTGTACCCGTTGGCGGTTCTCATAGCTCTAAGCCATGTTTTCACCGGTCTTATCTCCTTTCCATTAACTAATAGCTATATTACAAACAAAAATTCGCGTTGTCAATGGAGTTATAAACACCTCGGCTTGATTTATTATCGCTTTTGGTTATATAATTGGCCCGGGTGATGGAAATGAGCATTAAGGCCGCGAGGGAGAAAAAGGGCTACTCCCAGAAACAGCTGGCAGAGCTGATGGGGGTGTCCCAGCCCACCGTCTGCGACTGGGAGACGGGGCGCAAGAGCCCCGCCAGCAAGAATCTCAAAAAGCTTTCGGAGCTGCTGGAGTGCAGCGCCGACTTTCTCATCATGCCAAACGCCCCCCGCCGTCCCATCCCGGACGAGGAGGTAAAGTTCGCCCTCTTCGGCAGCACCGATATCGACGACTCTGTCTACCAAGAGGTGAAGAGGTTTGCCGAATACGCCCGTTCCCAGCAGGAAAAGAGGAATAAGCAGCCTGATTGAGGCCGCCGAGCGCCGGCAGGTGCTGGTGCTCTACTGCCGCCTGCCCCTCACCGGGGCGCTGAGCTGCATGGACTCCCAGGGCCGCTGCAGCATAGGCATAGACCCCTGCCAGCTGACCGGGGAGACCGACGAGAGGCTAAAGCTGGCCCACGAGCTGGGCCACTGCGCCACCGGGGCCTTTTACAACCGCTACTCCCCCCTGGACAGCCGGGAGAGGCACGAGCTGCGGGCCCGGCGCTGGGCGCTGGAGGCGCTGGTGCCGGAGAGCTCGCTGCGGGCCGCCATAAAGGCCCGGCTGCTGCCCCACGAGATGCAGGAGCTGTTCGGGGTGGACGAGGAGACCATACGCCTTGCCCTGCAGCGCCACCGGGAGCTGCTGGAGCAGGAGGGAGCCCGGGACCCGGAGGACTGACCCGTCCCCCGACCCGAAAACCCGCCCCGCCGGGGGAGGTTTTTGCGCCGTTCCCGGCAAAAAGCGCCGCCGGCGGCAGTCAATATGTATTTATTTATTTTTATATAAATAAAAGCCGTCCTTCCGGGCGGCAAATCCTATTTGGCATGAGAGGCGTTCTGGCATGAAGATAGCTGTCAAGATACTGGCGCTGCTGCTTATAGCGGCCATTGCGGTCTGCGGGTTCATGGGCATTGAGCCCTTCCGGGCCCAGGGACCTGCCCTGCAGGTGGAGTTCACCGGCATGCCCGAGGCTCCCGAGAGCTCCGGCCAGCTGCGGCAGGGCCTCAGCGAGCCCCAGCAGCTGCTCTACGACCTGCTGGCCCAGGCGGTGGAGCAGTGCAGCCCCAGCATACACCTGCCCACCACCGCCTACAGCAAGGAGGACTTCCGGCAGGCGGCGGCAGCCTACTACTACGACCACCCGGAGGTGTTCTGGTACGACTACGCCGGCACCGCCATTATAATCGACTCCACCGGCGCCACCATCTCCTTCACCTACCACGCCGCCGGGGAGCAGCTGGAGCAGATGCGCGCGGAGTTCTCCGCCTCCCTCAACGCCCTCACCGCCAGCGCCTCCGGCCTCACCGATGACTGGAGCCGGGCCCTCGCGGTGCACGACGCCCTGGTGGCGGGCTGCGACTACGACTCCACCCTCTCCGGGGAGAACATACACACCGCCTACGGCGCCCTCTGCGACTCCCTCGCGGTCTGCGACGGCTACGCCAGAGCCTTCAAGTGCGCCATGGACAACCTCGGCATACCCTGCTATGTAGTGCCGGGCCAGGTGGTGCTGGCGGAGGGCACCGAGCCGGAGGCCCACGCCTGGAACCTGGTGCAGCTGGACGGCAGCTGGACGTCGGTGGACGTCACCTGGGACGAGCTGGACTTCGGCTCCTCCTCCGCCCCCGCGGCCGCCGGGTCCCACGCCTATTTCGGCCTCTCGGACGAGGAGCTGTTCGCCAACCACACCCCCGCCGCCGACGACCCCGCCGCGGCAAACCTCCCGGCGGCGGTCTCCCTCTCCTGGTACTCCCGCACCGGCCGCAGCAGCGCCGACGGCTCGGATATACTCGACACCCTCGCTTCCGACCTCGCCTCCAGCGTCGGGGACGGGTCCGCCACCGGCTGCTTCGAGCTGCAGCTCACCTCCCAGCAGGGCCAGCAGGATTTCTTTGAGGGAGGCTACCTGGAGGTGCTGGAGCGGGCCAACGAGCTGCTGGAGGACTCCGGCTCCTCGGTGTCCTTCTCGGAGGACGCGCCCCTTCGCTACTACATCCTCAGCAACCCCCGGGGCTGCTACCTCTTCACCTGCGAGGTGGGCTGAGAGAACAGCATCTCAATCTCCAAAAGCTCCTCCTGCAGGAGCTCCCGGCGCCCCCCGGCCTCGTTGCCGAGGGGCGCTGTCACGCTCACCGACGCCCCCTGCCGGCCCACCTCCGAGAAGGCCTGCACCAGCTCGGTGCCGCTTATGGGTGTGATGTCGCTGGCGTCAAAGCCGGAGAGGTTGGAGTAGACCTCCGCCGCAAGCTCCCCCAGGTCCCCGGCCGCCGCCTGCAGGAACACCGCCTCGGCCAGGGCCTGGTCCAGCGAGAGCCGCCCGTCGCCGCAGGCCCTTATGAGCACCGCCGCCTGGTAGCCGGTGAGGGTGCTGGTGCCGGCGTAGAGCCGGGTCTCAAGCTCCCCCTGCCGGTCCAGCAGCTCCAGGTCCTCCAGCAGCGTCAGCTCAAAGCCCCCGAGGCTGTCCACAAGGTCCATCAGCTGCTGGAAGGAGAGGGCGATGTAGCCATCGGTTTCTATGACCAGAGTGTCCCGGATGGCGGCGGCCGCGGCGGCAGCCCCGCTCTCGGAGTATACCTCCTGCATGGCGACCGGCTGCTTGTCCTCCAGCAGCACCGTGTCCGGCCGGAGGGTGCAGACCGCAAGCCTCCCCTCCCCGGTGTCCGCACGCAGCAGCACCGCCCCCATCAGCTCGCCCTGCTGATCCTCCATCAGCAGCGCCAGGGTGCGGCTCTCGGCCCGCTGCTCCACCGGCAGGTTCTCGGTGGGGGAGCCCACACCCTGCTCCCGCTCGAGGCTCGAGACCCTGAAGAAATACACCGCCGCGTATATGGGCACAATCACCAGCAGCGCCCCCAAAAAGCCGCAGAGCAGCTGCAGAAGAAACGCCCGGCGCCCCTCTCTTTGCATTTGCAATCCTCTCCTTACCACAAAAGATGCCTTTTTCTTGTATTAGTCTTGCCAAAATCCCCCTCCCCCATACCCGGGGCGGGGCTGTTTTGTTCCCCCGGTTCGGCCCGCGGGATAATTTTGCCGCAACTGTTGACAAAACCCGCCCGGGGTGCTACTATTATTAGGCTCCGTGCTGGTATAGCTCAGTTGGTAGAGCAGCTGATTTGTAATCAGCAGGTCGGGGGTTCAAGTCCGTCTACCAGCTCCATACCACCGGCAGCGGTCATGGGAGAGTTCCCGAGCGGCCAAAGGGGGCAGACTGTAAATCTGTTGTCAGTGACTTCAGTGGTTCGAATCCACTCTCTCCCACCAGAAAGCATAGCATCCATGAGCAGCGCTCAGGTGTTATGCTTTTTACTTTTCCCAAAAAAACCAACGGAGGCAGACGCCATGCTCCCCACCAGCCCCGCCCCCAGCGCCGGGCCCTACCGGATGCTGGACCTCGAGAGCTACCCGCGCATACAGCACTACAACTACTTTCGCTCCCTCGCCTACCCCTATGTGGGCCTCACGGCGGAGCTGGACCTGCACGGCCTGCCCGCCCGCCTGCGGGAGCTGGGCCACCCCTTCTTTTTGAGCTTTCTGCACCGGGTCACCCGGGCGGCAAACTCGGTGCCGGAGTTCCGGCAGCGCATTGCGGGGGACGGCATAGCCGAGTACCAGCGCTGCCGCAGCTCCCACAACCTTGCCCTGCCGGACGGCACCTACTGCTACTGCACCCTGGAGGACAGCCTGCCCCTCGGGGAGTTCATCCCCTGGGCAAGGGAACAGCAGAGGCTGGCCGCCGGCCGGCGCTCCCTCTCGGACGAGGGGGGAGAGGACCTTTTCTACATCTCCACCCTGCCCTGGCTCTCCTACACCTCTCTGGTGCAGCCGGTGCCCATGCCGGCGGACAGCAACCCCCGCATAACCTGGGGCCGGTACTTCCAGCGGGAGGGCCGCACCCTGCTGCCGGTGACGGTGCTCTGCCACCACGCCCTGGTGGACGGGCTGCACATCTCCCGGTTCTTCCAGCGCCTTGAACAGCTGGTGCAGGACCTGGAGAGCTGAAACGCCCCGGCCCGGCCGCCGGGAAACCAACCTTTCGGAGACATACGCCATGTCAAATGCCTTTCGCCGCGTCCTCGGCTTTGCAAAGCGCGAGGCGGTGCTGGCCCTGTCGCTGGGGCTGGCCCTGCTGTCGGCGCTGCTGGTCCCTCCCGACCCCCAGTACCTGGGCTACATAGATTTTGACACCCTGGCGCTGCTCTTCTCCCTCATGGCGGTGGTGCGGGCGCTGCAGCAGCAGGGGGTGTTCCTGCTGCTGGGCGGCAGGCTGCTGGGCTCCGCCGGCAGTACCCGGAGCCTCACCCTGGCGCTGGTGATGCTGCCCTTCTTCCTCAGCATGGTCATCACCAACGACGTGGCGCTCATCACCTTCGTGCCCTTCACCCTCGGGGTGCTGCGCTCCGCCGGGCGGGAGGAGCTGGCGGTCAGGGTGGTGGTGCTGCAGACCCTGGGGGCCAACCTCGGCAGCATGCTCACCCCCATGGGCAACCCCCAGAACCTCTACCTCTTCGGCCTCTCCGGAATCGGCTTTTGGGGCCTTGTGGGGCTGATGTCCCCCTATGTGCTGGCCTCGGGGGCGGCCCTCGCGCTGCTCAGCTGCCTTGGACCCAGCTCCCCCGTCCCCTCTCCGGAGCTCCCCGCCGCCGTGTGGAGCGGGAAAAGGCTCGCCCTCTGCGGCTGCGGCCTCGCCCTCTGCCTGCTGGCCCTCTTCGGGGTGCTGCCGCCGGTGGGGGTGGCCGCCGCGGTGGTGGCGTTCCTGCTGCTGGCCGACCGGCAGCTGCTGCGGGAGGTGGACTACCCGCTGCTCGGCACCTTTGCGGCGCTGTTCGTCTTTACCGGCAACCTCTCGCGGCTGGAGAGCTTCCGGACTCTGCTGGAGAAGGTGCTGGAGGGCCATGTGGAGCTGGCCGCAGTTCTGGCGAGCCAGGTGATAAGCAACGTCCCCGCGGCGCTGCTGCTCTCCGGCTTCACCAGCAGCTGGCGGGAGCTTATCGTGGGCTGCAACCTGGGGGGCCTCGGCACCCTCATCGCCTCCATGGCCAGCCTCATCTCCTTCCGGTTCATGGCCGCCGCCCACCCCGGCAGGACCAGGGCCTACCTTCTGCAGTTCACCCTTTTAAACCTCTTGCTGCTGGGGCTGCTGCTGGGCCTCGGGGCGCTGCTGGGCCAGGCGGCCTTGTAACATCTTATCCCTTTCACCGGGGCGGATTATGGCCCAATGGGTAACCCCCGGCACCGCAACAACACATAAATTGCCGCCGGACTCCGGCGGACGGAAAGGCGGAAACATGAACACGGTTGAAAACAAAACCTTTGACCAGGAGCGAGCCCTCTACGGCAGCCGGGAGCTGCTGGTGAAAAACTGCTCCTTCACCGGCCCCGCCGACGGGGAGAGCGCACTCAAGGAGTGCCGCGAGATAACCGCCGAGGGCTGCTTCTTCAACCTTCGCTACCCCCTTTGGCATGTGCAGGGCCTAAGGCTGCTCTCCTGCCGCATGACCGAAAACTGCCGGGCGGCAATCTGGTACTCCAGTGACATTTCCATCCGGGACAGCGAGCTGCATGGCATTAAGGCGCTGCGGGAGTGCGGCGGCGTCGAGATGAGCGGCTGCAGCATAGTCTCCCCCGAGTTCGGCTGGTCCAGCCGGGATGTAAAGGCCGAAAACTGCAAGGCCGCCGGGGAGTACTTCTTCCTTCGAGGGGAGAGACTCAACTTTTTGGGCCTCGACTTCACCGGCAAATACTCCTTCCAGTATGTGAAGGACGCAACCTTCGAAAACTGCCGCCTCGACACCAAGGACGCCTTCTGGCACGGGGAGAACATCACCCTCAAAAACTGCGAGGTGAAGGGGGAGTACCTTGCCTGGTACTCCAAAAATCTCACCCTCATCGACTGCCTCATCACCGGCACCCAGCCCCTCTGCTACTGCAGCGGCCTCAAGCTCATAAACTGCCGCATGGAGGGCACCGACCTGGCCTTCGAGCGCTCGGAGGTGGAGGCCACCGTCACCACCCCCATTCTCAGCGTCAAAAACCCCATAAGCGGCTGCATAACCGCCCCCGCCGTGGGGGAGATAATCCGGGACGAGCCCTTTGCAAAGGGCCGGGTGGAGATAGTCCCCGCCCAATAGGCCAGCTCGCGGCAGGCCTGGCGGCCCTGCACCGGCAAAGGCAGGTCGCCCAAGCGCCGAGACTGTCCTATTAATAGATCATTTACCATTAATAGGACGGCTTTTGACGCCGTTCTCCTGGCAGAGAGGAGTCAGACTGCTCCGCCCAGGAGCGGGCTGCACCATAAATAGTACAGTATACTTTAAGACAACAGGAGCGGGGCGCCATTTGGCGCCCCGCTCCTTGTGCTGCCCGGCTCAGCTTTGGCCCTGTCCCGCCTGCCACCCTAGCGCCGGGGCGGTCACCGCTTCAAAGTACCGGCTAAGCTGCTCCGGGCTCTCCGGCATCCCCCTTTTTGCCCACCAAAGGGCCATCTCCACAAAGCTGCCGCAGAGGTGGTTTATGAGAAAGCCCTCCGGCAGCTCTCCCCCCGAAAGGGGCGGAAAGCTCCCCCGCACCAGCCTCTCCAGCTGGTCCCTAAAGTAGCTGAGAAATATGCCGCTGCTCTCACTGCACAGCAGCCTTGCAACGCAGCCGTCGCCGTTTTTAAGGTGCTGCAGCAGGTGGCAGAACACCGACCCCGGCGCCGCCTCCCGGGAGTACAGCCCCGGCTCCCCCCCGGCGGCGCTGCTCATCACATGGCCAAACAGCTCCCCGCAGAGCTCCCGCAGCAGGTCCTCCTTGGTGCCAAAGTGGGCGTAGAAGGTGCTGCGCCCCACGTCCGCCCGGTCGATTATCTGCTGCACCGTAATGCTGCCGTAGCTCTGCCTCTCCAGCAGCGAGCTGAAGGCGGAGAATATGGCCGCCCTTGTCCTTCTCTGTCTGCGGTCCATCCTTTTCCTCCTGTACAAAAGTTCAAAAATGTGCGGTAGCGGACGCTTGCCCCAGACTGTAGCTTGAACCCGCTCTCCCACAGCGCTAAAATATAAAACAAATAGTTCGGTACAGTATTTATTGTACGGCATATTCCCCGCCCGGTCAAGGCGGGAACGAGGAGGCGGTTGCAATGCTAAAGCGGTTAAACGATTTTCTGGCGGGTCTGCCCATGACCATTGTGGCGGGGGTGTTCCTGCTGCTGGACCTGCTACCCAGGGTGGCGGGCTGGGGCTGGTTCCCGGAGCTGCCCTTCTCCCCCGCCTGGGTGACGGTGGTTATAAGCGGCATACCAATGGTGTATCTGGCGCTCTGGCGGGTGGTGCACAACCCGGGCATAAGCAAGATATCCTCGGCGCTGCTCATCTCGGTGGCCATGGCAGCGGCGGTGGCGATAGGGGACATCTTCGCCGCCGGGGAGGTGGCGTTTATAATGGCCATTGGGGCCATACTGGAGGACGCCACCACCAACCGGGCCCAGAAGGGGCTTAAAAAGCTGGTGAGCCTCGCCCCCACCATGGGCCGGCTGCGGCCGGAGGCCCGGCAGGCCGTGGACCGGCTGCGGGAGATGGGGGTGCAGACGGTGCTGCTCTCCGGCGACGACCGGCGCAACGTAGACGACCTCTCCAGCCGGGGGGGGGTAGGCCGGGGGGTTCCGGAGCTGCTGCCGGAGCAGAAGGTGCAGCAGATAGAGGCGCTGCAGCGGGAGGGCCGCCGGGTCTGCATGATAGGGGACGGGGTCAACGACGCCCCCGCCCTCAAGACCGCCGACGTGGGCGCCGCCATGGGCAGCGACATAGCGGTGGAGGCGGCGGACACAGCCCTCATGACCGAGGACCTCTCCCGGATGCCCTACCTAAAGCGCCTCTCCAGCGCCACCGTCGCCACCATAAAGTTCAGCATAACTCTCTCCATGTGCATAAACTTCCTGGCCATCGTCCTGTCGCTGCTGGGCCTGCTCAACCCCACCACCGGGGCGCTGGTGCACTACGCCGGTTCCTGCTTTGTGGTGCTGATTGCGGCTCTGCTCTACGACCGCCGGTTCGACTGACCCGTCCTCCTCCCGCCGGGAACACCGGTCCGTCCCCGCCCTCCTGCTCCACCGCCCCGCAGACAGAATTTCCCCGCGGGAAAGGGAACAGGCCGGCGGGGATAGACCCCCGCCCGAAAAGGGGTTGGAAGAGGTGCGCCGGAAGCACAGGCCCATAAGCAAAGATATGGCGGCAGGAAAGAGTCCG
>CALXAK010000009.1 GCA_944386255.1 uncultured Clostridia bacterium | reverse complement strand
AACCACTGGGCTGCAAGAATAATGGCTCTTGTATGGCTGTTATCAAATTGTTATCAAAAGACTTGTCTGAACGCTGCAAACCCGCATAAATACTGGTTTTTTACGGTGTTTCGTTTTATTCCCACTCGATGGTGGCGATGGGCTTGGGGGTGAGGTCGTAGAGGACGCGGTTGACACCGGGGACCTCATTTATGATGCGGGAAGTTATGTGCTGCAGCAGGGCGAAGGGGATGTCCTCCACGGTGGCGGTTATAGCGTCCACGGTGTTGACCGCGCGCAGCACCACCGGCCACTCAAAGCAGCGCTTGCCATCTCGGATGCCGGTGGAGCGCACGTCCGGCACCACGGTGAAATACTGCCAGACCTTGCCCTCAAGGCCGTTCTTCGCGAACTCCTCCCGGAGTATGGCGTCCGACTCCCGGACCGCCTCCAGCCGGTCGCGGGTGATGGCGCCCACGCAGCGCACCCCGAGGCCGGGGCCGGGGAAGGGCTGACGGTCCACCATGCCAGCGGGGAGGCCGAGGGCCCTGCCCACGCAGCGCACCTCGTCCTTATAGAGGAACTTGAGCGGCTCCACCAGCTCAAGGTTCATCTCGGCGGGCAGGCCGCCCACGTTGTGGTGGGCCTTTATACCGTCGCTCTCAAGTATGTCGGGATAGATGGTGCCCTGGCCGAGGAACTTTATGCCGTCCAGCTTGCGGGCCTCCTCCTCAAACACCTTTATAAACTCGCCGCCAATTATCTTGCGCTTCTTCTCCGGGTCGGTCTCACCGGCGAGCTTGTCGAGGAAACGGTCCACAGCATCCACATAGATGAGGTTCGCGTCCATCTGGTTGCGGAACACCTCTATTACCTGTTCCGGCTCGCCCTTGCGCAGGAGGCCGTGGTTTACATGCACGCAGACCAGCTGCCTGCCCACCGCCTTGATGAGCAGCGCTGCCACCACCGACGAGTCCACACCGCCGGAGAGCGCCAGCAGAACCTTGCTGTCCCCTATCTGCGCCTTTAGCTCCTTCACCTGCTCGTCAATGAAGGCGGCCGCAAGCTCGGGGGTATTGATGCGGGCCATACCCTCGGGACGTTTGTTATCTGTCATATTACAAATGCCTCCTGCTAACAATAAACTCAAATATAAATTATACATTTGATGCAAACCATGTCAAGCAGGCTCACTGCCGCCGTCTCCCCATCCGCAGCGGCAGGCACAACCAGCCGTCAAAAAAATTGTGAACATTTTGAAAAAATTAGCACTCTCTATTGCAGAGTGCTAATTCTGGTGATATAATGTGCCTGAACCAAAGGAGTTGATGGTATGAATGCTGATAAATTCACCCAAAAATCTATAGAGACCATAAAGCTTGCACAGACCCTGTGCGAGAGCTATTCCAGCGCCGCGGTGGAGCAGGAGCACCTGTTCCTCGCGCTGATGCAGCAGGAGGGCGGGCTCATCCCCCAGCTGCTCTCGGCCATGGACAAGAACACCCAGGAGATATCCCGCCAGGCCCAGGCCCTGGTGGAGAGGCTGCCGAGGGTCACCGGCAGCCGGGAGATGGGCAGGATATATGTCTCCCGCGCCGCCGAAGCGGTGCTGAACGGGGCCGAGGCCGAGGCCGCCGGCATGAAGGACGAGTATGTGTCGGTGGAGCACCTGATGCTCTCGCTCATATCCAACGCCACCGGCGAGCTGGCGAGGCTATTCAAGGTAAACAACATTACGAGGGACGGCTTCCTCTCCGCCCTCGCAAAGGTTCGGGGCAGCCAGAGGGTCACCTCCGACAACCCAGAGGAGACCTATGACGTGCTGAAGAAGTACGGCCAGGACCTGGTGGAGCTGGCGGAGAAGCAGAAGCTGGACCCGGTTATAGGCCGGGACCGGGAGATACGGGACGTAATTCGCATACTCTCGAGAAAATCCAAGAACAACCCGGTGCTCATTGGCGAGCCGGGCGTGGGCAAGACCGCCATAGCCGAAGGCCTCGCCCAGAGGATTGTGCGGGGGGACGTGCCGGCGTCGCTAAAGGACCGGCGGATATTCTCCCTGGACATGGGCGCGCTCATAGCGGGCGCCAAGTTCCGGGGCGAATTTGAGGAGCGGCTCAAGGCGGTGCTCGCGGAGATTAAAAAGAGCGACGGGAGGATAATCCTCTTCATCGACGAACTGCACACCATTGTGGGCGCGGGCAAGACCGAGGGCAGCATGGACGCTGGCAACCTCTTAAAACCCATGCTGGCCCGGGGCGAGCTGCACTGCATAGGCGCCACCACCCTGGACGAGTACCGCAAATATGTTGAAAAGGATGCGGCCCTGGAGAGGCGGTTCCAGCCGGTGATGGTGGAGGAGCCCACGGTGGAGGACGCCATATCCATACTGCGGGGGCTCAAGGAGCGGTACGAGGTGTTCCACGGGGTAAAGATTCAGGACCAGGCGCTCATTGCGGCGGCGGTGCTGTCCGACCGGTACATCTCCGACCGGTTCCTGCCGGACAAGGCCATAGACCTGGTGGACGAGGCCTGCGCCATGGTGCGCACCGAGATGGACTCCATGCCCACCGAGATGGATGAAATATCCAGGAAGATAATGCAGCACGAAATTGAGGAGGCCGCGCTCAAAAAGGAGACCGACAAGCTCTCCAAGGAGCACCTGGCCGAAATACAGCGGGAGCTGGCGGAGCTGCGGGAGAAGTTCGGGGCCATGAAGGCCCAGTGGATGAACGAGAAGGAGTCCATATCCTCGGTGCAGAAACTCCGGGAGGAGATTGAAAAGGTAAACGCCGACATAGATCAGGCCCAGCGGGAGTACGACCTCAACCGGGCCGCGGAGCTCAAGTACGGCAAGCTCCCCCAGCTGCAGAAACAGCTGGAGGAGGAGGAGAAGAAGGCGGAGAGCTCCGGCCAGCACAGCGCCAGCCGTCTGCTGCGGGACAAGATAACCGACGAGGAGATAGCCGAGGTGGTGGCCCGCTGGACAGGGATACCGGTGTCCAAGCTGAAGGAGGGCGAGCGGGAGAAACAGCTGCGCCTACCCGAAATACTGCACAAGCACGTAATAGGCCAGGACGAGGCGGTGGAGAAGGTCTCGGAGGCGATACTCCGCTCCCGGGCCGGCATACAGGACGAGGGGCGGCCCATAGGCTCCTTCCTCTTCCTCGGGCCCACCGGCGTCGGCAAGACCGAGCTTGCAAAGGCTGTGGCCGAGGCCCTCTTTGACGACGAAAAGAACCTTGTGCGCATAGACATGAGCGAGTACATGGAGAAGTTCTCGGTGTCGAGGCTCATAGGAGCGCCTCCGGGATATGTGGGTTACGACGAGGGCGGCCAGCTCACCGAAGCGGTGAGGAGAAGGCCCTACTGCGTGGTGCTGTTCGACGAGATAGAAAAGGCGCACCCGGATGTGTTCAACGTGCTGCTGCAGGTGCTGGACGACGGCCGCATAACCGACAGCCAGGGCCGGACGGTGGACTTTAAAAACACCATCCTCATAATGACCTCCAACCTCGGTTCCGACTACATCCTGGAGGGCATAAAGGACGGCAAAATAACCGACAAGGCCCGGCAGAGCGTGTCGGCGCTGCTCAAAAAGAGCTTCCGGCCGGAGTTCCTCAACCGAATAGACGACGTGGTGTTCTACAAACCCCTCGCCGCAGGCGAGATTGCCGCCATAGCCGAGCTCATGCTGGGCGACCTCAGGACGAGGCTGGCCGCAAAGCAGCTGAAGCTGGAGGTGAGTGAGGGCGCCAAGGCGCTCATCGCCCGGGAGGGCTACGACCCGGTTTACGGCGCGCGGCCGCTCAGGAGATTTATCCAGAGCCGGGTGGAAACCGAAATTGCAAAGCTGATTATAAGGGACGACCCCGCCCCCGGCGACACCCTGCTTGTGAAGGAGGAGAACGGGGAGCTCACCGCCAGCATAAAGCTGGAGGCGGAGCAGGTCCGCTAAAAGCCGCGGCAAAGGGCCCGGCCCCAAAAGGGGGCCGGGCCCTTTTTCTGCCTTCGATGAGGCGGCTATTTCAGGAAATGGCGCTCTATGTAGTCCGCCACGCCGTCCTGCAGGTTGCTGCCGGTGACAAAATCCGCCGCCGCCAGAGCCTCCGGGATGGCGTTTGCCACCGCTATGCCCTGGCCGCAAACCCGCAGTACCTCAAGGTCGTTTTCATCGTCCCCGAAGGCGGCGGCCTCGCTGAGGTCTATGCCCAGGTGGCGGCAGAGCATGCGCACCCCCTGCACCTTGCTGCTGGAGCTGTTTATGTAGCCGTAGAGCGGCTCGTCCCGGTAGCGCTGCACCCGGCAGTCGAGGCCGGAAGCAAAGCTCTCGGCCAGCAGCGGGTCCCGCACCACCATGAGCACCTTGTAAACCGGCTCCCCCAGGCGGAAGGGGGCGGAAAAGTCCGCGATGGAGCTGTTTATCACCCGCTCCCCCGTGTCCCGGTTCCAGATAATGCCTTTTGCGGTGATAACATGTATGAACTCGCTGCAGCCGGCGGCCATGGCGGCCGCGATTATGCTCTCGGCCACCCCATCCGGCAGGGGCGCGGAGCAGACCAGCTCCTCCCCGTCAAACACCACGGTGCCGTCGTTCATAACTGCGCAGTCCGCCCCCAGCTCCGGCAGGAAAAAGGCGCTCTTTGCATAGGCCCGGGCGGTGGCCACGGCAGTGCGTATGCCCCTTTGCCGCAGCCTGCGGAAGGCCTCCGAGGTCCTTTTGGAGATGGTCCTGTCCGGCAGAAGGGCGGTGTTGTCGAGGTCGGTTATAACCAGTTTTATGTCCCTGTCCGGGGTTGCCATGGGCGCCTCCTTCTGTGGGGAAGAATTTTGCGAAGCCGCAGCTCCGCTCCGTCCCCTGGCGGTTGGCTAAGATTATACTTTAAAAGCCACTCCAAGGCAACCCAAAATAAGCGCTCAAAAACAGCCGGAGCATCCGCTCCGGCTGTCTTGGTTTGGCTGCCGCGCTACTGCTGGGCCTCCGGGGCCTCCTCCAGTATTTCCTGGGCCTGCTGCTGCGAGATATAGCCGCACTCCGCCATGCAGTAGAGCACATACTCCTGCCTCTGGTGGGCAAGGTCGGGGCTCTCGTCCAGGGAGTAGACCGAGGGGGCGTTGGGGATGCCGGCAAGGAGGGTGGCCTGGTAGTCGCTCATCTCCCCCGGCGCGCAGCCGAAGTAGCCCATTGAGGCATCGTAAACGCAGTAGTAGCCGGAGCCGAAGTATATGGAATTGAGGTAGAGCTCGAGGATGTCCTCCTTAGAGTACTCCGCCTCTATGTCGAAGGCCATCAGCAGCTCGGCAACCTTGCGCACCAGCACCTTTTCCTGGGTGAAGTAGAGGTTTTTGGCCAGCTGCTGGGTGATGGTGCTGCCGCCCTCCACAAAGCTCCCCGCCTTTATGTCGTTTACAATGGCCCTCACGGTGGCGGCAATGTCTATGCCGTTGTGGTCGTAAAACCTCTTGTCCTCCACCGCCACCACCGCGTCGATATAGGTGCTGCTCAGTTCGTCCAGGGTGGTGTAGTTCGGCTGGGAGCGCACCTGCTCCACCGCCTGCTCCAGCGGCAGCTTCTCCACTGCCCGCTTATAAAGGGCGTAGCCCTGCAGCAGCGTCGCCACCCCCAACACCACCGCCACCAGCAACAGCAGCGCAACTATCCTCTTAAAAATCCTTTTCAAACCCGTCTACTTCCCTTTCAGCCTCGATTGCAGCGGATGATCCTCTTCTCGGTGATTACAATATCCACCGGTTGGTCGTGGGGCTGCGGCTCAATCTCCTCAAACACCAGCTGGTCACAGCAGAGCGCGGCCCTGACCCCGCGGTAGTCCGCGAGGAACCTGTCGTAGTAGCCGCCCCCCTTCCCCACCCGGACACCATGGACGCTCACGGCGGAGCAGGGCGCAAGCAGCAGGTCTATGTCCTGCTTCGGCTGCACCGGGGCGCTGGCGGAGGGCTCCAGAATGCCGAAGGCGCCGGCGGCGAGCTCTCCGAGGCCGCCAACCGCCCGGGCGGTCATGACGCCGAGAGCCTCGCACCGGGGCAGGCACAGCCTTTTGCCGCTATGCAGCACTGCCCTCAGGATGCCGCTGGTGTCCGGTTCGCGGGGGGTGGAGCAGAAGGCCATGACACACCCCGATTGCCGAAACTCCGGCAGCTGCTGCAGCATGACGGTCATGCCGGCTCCTATGGCCGAGAGAAGCTCTCCATGGCTGCGGGCGTACTCCCTTGCAGCCTCTCTGAGCGCAGTCTGATCCATGCCGTCACCCCCTTCGCTTTATAAAGTATTGTAGCAGAGACCGAGGGGCATTTGGTAAACTCTTCGTGAACCTCAACCCAAACAAATTGCGAAAGGTCGGTTTGCATGGTATACTCAACTAAACCACTGCAAGGAGGCCGCGCACATGCAGTCACCACTATGTCCCATCTGCTCCCGAAAGCTGGGATTTTTCGGCACCGCCAAGATAAGCGGCGGGGTGAGGATATGCCGCAGCTGCGCCGAACTGCTGCGGGTGGACCCGCTGAGGCTGCCCTATCTCACGGTGGGCGAGGCGGTGGTGCTGGCAAAGAAGGGCCGGGAGAATCTCGAGCTCTTCAAGACCTTTAAGCCCACGAGGCAGGTGTCGGCTGTGGACTTCTGGCTGCGGGTGGACGACGAAAAGGGGCTTTGGTACGTCTGCATAACAAAAAAGCCGGGCAACCCACCCATCTACCCCAAGAGCGCGCTGCTGGGCTACCGGCTGCTGGAGAACGGCCAGATGATCGCCGAGCACCGAAGGGGCCGGGACAGGATGCGGGGCGCATCCCCCGACTACGACGGCTACGACAGCCTCCGAAGCATGAGATTTCAGCTGGACATAGACGGCTACGAGGACGGGCCGCTGGAGATGGAGCTTGTGGGGGACAGCTCCTCCGACATAATCCCCGGTAGCGTGCTCTACAGGGCCTACCAGAGCGAGGCTGCGGATTTTTCCGGGCTCATGTCCAGCATTCTGGACGAGGGCAGGTAGACCCGGCGGCCCCGGGACAGGGCCCCGCATTTTTGAGTTAGCAAAGAGACAGCGGCGGCAGGAAGATTCCTGCCGCCGCGCTTTTATGTTCCCTGGAATAGGCCACGGGCCGGCCTTTCCTTTTTAGTAGTTCTCCTTGCGGATCTCGAAGAACGCCTGGGGGTGCTTGCACACCGGGCAGACCTCGGGTGCAGAGGTGCCCACAACTATGTGACCGCAGTTGCGGCACTCCCAGATGGTGACGCCGGACTTTTCAATAATGAGGTGTGATAGCGATAACGGCAAAAAGCTAATAAAATCAATGGTTTTGCGGAC
>CALXAK010000008.1 GCA_944386255.1 uncultured Clostridia bacterium | reverse complement strand
CCGGGTGGTACTCCGGCTGAACCGCCGCCTGCGGGGAGAGCTCGAAGGGCGTTTCTGCCCTCGGAACACCCTTCCGCTTCCCACCACAGTCTGCCTCCCGCGGGAGGCATGGCGGGTTGTTTTCCTGTCCGCGGCGGCAGGTCCTCCTTAGAACACAGCCGCCAACCGTTAAACAGCAATATATCCCTCTGTACCGGCCTGTTTTGGGGCTGGGGCGGAGGGATATTACTTTTGAGTTTCTTTTTAATATGTATTATATGTAACTATCCAAAACCCATACCCATGGCAGGACTCCTGTCCCTCCGGCAATTGCGCCGGATTTTTTGGATTACAGGGTATTTGGCGGGCCGGGCGAGCCGGATGCGGCGGCGGCCATGGGTGGAGGTGCAGAGCGTCGGCGGGGGCGGCGGCAATGCAGGCGGCCGTCATCGCGTGAGGCCGGTGTCCACGGCGCCAGCCGGGATGGAGAACGAGTCACACAGGAACCGGCAGCCCAAACCCAGCGCGGGCCTGACCCCGGCGCGGGAGCACCGGTGGCTCCGCGAGGGCCGCAGAGGCGGTGTGTAGGCTAATATGGGATTGCGCAACGGGCGGTACTCCCCGGGGCCGCGGGGAGGCGCGGGCCGGGCGAGCCCGGCGGAGGCCATGGGTGGAGGTGCAGAGCGTCGGCGGGGGCGGCGGAAACGGAGCGCTGCGGGCAGCGGAGCGCGGCCGCCTCCGCCGGAGCATACCAAGGGAGGCCGTGGGTCGTCAGTGGCCGGGCGAGCCGGACGCGGCGGCGGCCGGCGGCGAGCCCGGTGAAGGGGCGGAGAAAAAAGCCTGTGGGGGGCGGAGCGCTCGGGCGTTTTGCGTCCAACGGCGCAGATTTTCCCCTGAAATGTGTGCCATGTCCTATTAATAGTACAAACAAAAGCAGCACAGGGCGATTAATCACCCTGTGCTGTGCGAGTTTATGGGGGTAAGGGGGGTTACTTGGTGCCGTAGATGCGGTCGCCGGCGTCGCCAAGACCTGGGACGATGTAGCAATCCTCGTCCAGCTCCTCGTCCAGCGCGGCGCAGAACACCTTGACATCCGGGTGCTCCCGGTAGATGCGGTCCACGGCGTAGCGGGAGGCCACGATGCAGCCGAAGAGAAGGTCCTTGCAGCCGATGGATTTGAGGTACTCAATGGCCATTATGGCGGAGCCGGCGGTGGCGAACATGGGGTCCAGCACTATGACGGTGCTCTCGGTTATGTCGTCCGGCATTTTGCAGTAGTACTGCACCGGCTGGTGGGTCTCGTGGTCCCGGTACATGCCGAGGAAGCCCACCCGGGAGTTGGGGATGAGCCGCTGGATGCCGGGGATCATGCCGAGGCCGGCCCGGAGGATGGGCACCAGGGTGACCTTGCGGGCGAGGGTCTTGGCGGTGGTTTTGGCAAGGGGGGTCTCGATCTCAATGTCCTTGAGGGGGAGATCCTTGGTGACCTCGTAGGTCATGAGCATGGCGATCTCGTCCACCAGCTCCCTGAAGTCCTTGGTGGGGGTGTTCTTGTCCCGCAGCAGATGCATCTTGTGCTGCAGCAGCGGGTGCTCAAAGACAAAGACGTTGTTGACCTGCATTGCAAACCTTCTCCTTATGTTTTATGTCGGAGATATTTTAGCACATGCGCCCCGGTTGGGCAACACATTTTTCCGTGAGATTTGCAATTAACTGTTCTATTATTAGGTCTTTTGTCAGATGCACTATTAATGGGCCGATAATCTTAACATAGTTCTGTACTTTAAATAGACCTGTTTGTCGATTAATGGTACTTTTATTCGCTGCCGGAGGCTTTGCGCCCGTCTGGCCGCTGGGGTGGCCGCGGGACGCCAGTGGCCGGGCGAGCCGGACGCGGCGGCGGCCGGTGGCGAGCCCGGCGGAGGAGGACTATAATCAGCGCAAATCCCGCGGCTCAAATCCAGTGCAAGCAGGCCTTCCGCGGGGGCGGCAGAAGCGGAGCGCTGCGGGTAGCGGAGCGCCGCCGCTGTCGCCGGGAGGCCGTGGGGAGGGCGGCAGCTTGAACTGGGGCGGCGGCTTGTTTATAATTCTATTTGTAGTATTTTCGCTTGCATCGCAATTCTTGTAGTATTTTGAGTTAATTATACAGAAGGTATAAAATGGACGGCTTTAACGACACTGTTGCAGCGGTGGCCACCCCCGCCGGGACCGGCGGGATAGGGGTGGTGCGCATCTCCGGCCCCCGGGCATTTGAGCTGGCGGCGAGGGTGTTCCGGCCCCGGGACCCCCGGCGCAGCCTTCAGCGGCTGGGGGGCTACCGGGCAATGCTGGGCGACATACTGGACCGGCAGGGCCGGGTGCTGGACGAGGCGGTGGTCCTGGGCTTCCGGGCGCCGAGGAGCTACACCGGCGAGGACGTGGTGGAGCTGCAGTGCCACGGCGGGGCCGCCCTGCCGGGGGAGCTGCTGGGCCTGCTGGTGGAGGCGGGGGTCCGTCCAGCGGGACCTGGGGAGTTCACCCGCAGGGCATTTATGAACGGGCGAATATCCCTGGACCAGGCCGAGGCGGTGATGGCGCTCATCTCCAGCAACGGCAGCCAGGGCGCGGCGGCGGCCTCCCGGCTGATGCGGGGGGAGATGTTCCGCAGGCTGCAGCCGCTCAAGGAGCTGCTGGTGGAGGTCATGGCGGACATTTCCGCCGTAATAGAGTTCCCGGAGGAGGGGCTTGAGGAGCTGGACCAGGCGGCGGAGACGGAAAAGCTGCGCCAGGCGCTCGGGGAGCTGGAAGGGCTGCTTGAGAGCTACGGCGCGGGCGAAGCGGTGCTGCGCGGCATACCCACCGCCATTGTGGGCAGCCCAAACGTTGGCAAGAGCACCCTTATGAACCTGCTCTCCGGCTGCCGGCGGGCGATAGTGACGCCGGTGGCGGGCACCACCCGGGACGTGGTGGAGCAGCAGGTACAGCTGGAGGAGATGACCCTGCTGCTGGCGGACACCGCCGGGCTCCGGCAGAGCGACGACCCGGTGGAACAGGCCGGCATAGAGCTGGCCCGGCAGAAGCTGCAGGAGGCGGCGCTGGTGATAGCGGTGTTCGACCTCTCCCGGGAGCTGACGGCCGAGGACATTGCCCTTGCGGAGAGCCTGCGGGGCCGGCCGGCGGTGGCGGTGTTCAACAAGACCGACCTGCCCCCGGCGCTGGAGCTCGGGAGAATTGCGCCCTGCTTTGAGAGCAGGGTGATGATGAGCGCCCTCGAGGGGGGCTTGCACCTGCCGGACCTTGCCCGGGAGATACGCCGGCAGGTAGGTATCTCCGAGCTCTCCCCTGACCAGCCGCTGCTGGCCAACCAGCGCCAGCGGGACTGCGCCCTCAGGGCGTCCCGGGCGCTGGGGCGGGCGATTGCCGACTGGGAGGCGGGGGTCACCCCCGACGCGGTGCACTTTACGGTTGGGGAGGCGCTGGATGCGCTGATGGAGCTAACCGGTGAGAGCGCCGGCGAAGCGGTCATCGAGGACGTGTTCTCGAGATTCTGCGTGGGCAAGTAGCAGAACCGGGCGAGCCGGGCGCGGCTGCGACCGGTGGCGAGCCCGGGGGACGGGGCCGGCCATAAACGGAGCAAAAACAGCGCTCCAGGACAGGCCCGGACAATTCCCCGCCGGGAGACCGGGAGAAAGAGGCGCTCCTGCCGGAGGGCAGGCGGAAACGGCATGTAACGCCGCCGCCCCCCCGCTCCGGCGCCTTGCGGTCCGGCGGCTTCCCCCGGCGGCGGGGCGGGATGGGGTTACAGGCCCGCTCCGGCCAAAGGTCATATTAAGGTAATTTCAGCCCAGACGGGCTTTGAGGACAGGATTTTAAATGAGCGATATCTACTGGGATATGGATTTTGACGTGGCGGTGGTGGGCGCCGGACACGCCGGCATAGAGGCGGCGCTGGCCGCGGCCAGGATGGGGGCCAGGACCGCCCTTTTCACCCTGAGCCTTGACGACATTGGCAACATGCCCTGCAACCCCGCCATAGGCGGGCCGGGCAAGAGCCAGCTGGTGTTTGAGCTGGACGCCCTGGGCGGGGAGATGCCGAGGGCCGCCGACGCCGCCGGAATCGAGAGCCGCACCCTCAACCTAGCAAAGGGCCCGGCGGTGCACTCGCTCCGGGTGCAGTGCGGCCGGGCCGACTATCACCGGTACATGAAGCTTGCCCTCGAGCGGCAGCCGGGGCTGCAGCTCATCCAGGACGAGGTGGTGGAGATAACCGTCCGGGAGGGGCGGGTGGAGTATCTTCTGGGGGCCATGGGCCACCGGGTACGCGCCCGGGCGGCGGTCATATGCAGCGGCACCTACCTTGGTGGGAAGATATTTGTGGGGGACTTTTCCCGGCAGAGCGGGCCGGACGGCTCCCTCGCCGCCACCCGGCTCGCCGCCAGCCTGCTGCGGCTGGGGGCCCCGCTGCGCCGGCGTAAGACCGGCACCCCCGCGCGGGTGCTGCGCCGGAGCGTGGACCTCTCCCGTCTCGAGGTGCAGCCCGGGGACCCGGAGCCCACCCCCTTCTCCAGCCTCACCGACCCCAGGAGCCTCTGCAACAGCGCCCTTTGCTACATCACCTACACCAACCCCGAGACCCACCGGATAATCCGGGAGAACCTGCACCGCTCCCCCCTCTTCGGCGGGGCGATCGAGGGCATCGGCCCCCGGTACTGCCCCTCCATCGAGGACAAGGTGGTGCGCTTCCCGGACCGGCAGCGGCACCAGATATTCATCGAGCCCTGCGGGGAGGACACCGAGGAGCTCTACCTGCAGGGCATGAGCTCCTCCCTGCCGCTGGACGTGCAGTACCGGATGTACCGCAGCATAGCGGGGCTTGAGAGGTGCGAGATAACCCGCCCGGCCTACGCCATCGAGTACGACTGCGTGGACCCGCTCTGGCTCTCCCCCACCCTCATGAGCAAGACGGTGGAGGGCCTCTTCGGGGCGGGGCAGTTCTGCGGCACCTCCGGCTACGAGGAGGCCGCCGCCCAGGGGCTGGTGGCGGGGGCAAACGCCGCGGCGCTGGCCCTGGGCCGGGAGCCGCTGGTGCTCACCCGGGACAGCTCCTACATCGGCACCCTCATAGACGACATAGTCACCAAAGGGGTCAAGGACCCATACCGTATGATGACCGCCCGGAGCGAGTACCGGCTGAGCCTGCGGCAGGACAACGCCGACCTGCGCCTCGCCCCCACCGGCCACCGGCTGGGGCTGCTGGACCAGCGGCGCTGGGAGATCTTCCTGCAGAGGAAGCAGCAGCTCTCCCGGGAGCTGGAGCGGCTGCGGAGCACCAAAATCCCCCCCTCTCCCCGCCTTCGTGAGCTGCTCACCGGCCTCGGCCAGAACCCGCCGGAGCAGCCCATGGCCCTCTCGGAGCTGCTTCGGCGGCCGGGGGTGAGCTACGGGGTGCTGCGGGAGCTGGACCCGGGGCCCGCGCCGGAGGGAGCCGTGTCCCGCCGGGCGGAGATAGAGCTAAAGTACGAGGGCTACCTCAAGCGCCAGCAGAACCAGATACAGCGCCAGGCCCGGATGGAGGGGGCGCTGCTGCCCACCGGCATAGACTACCTGTCCATAACCGGCCTTCGGACCGAGGCCGCCCAGAAGCTGAGCGAAATACGCCCCCTCTCTCTGGGCCAGGCCTCCAGGATAAGCGGGGTGAACCCGGCGGACATGGCGGTGCTGGCGGTGTGGCTGGAGAGGTACAGAAGGAGGAAGGAAGAATGAGCAATCTTGAGAGCGAACTGGCCGCCGGGGCCAGGGCAATGGGTCTCGAGCTGGGGGAGGCGGCGGTGCAGAGGCTGCTTCGCTACCAGCAGCTGGTGCTGGAGGCCAACCGGAGCTTCAACCTCACCGCCATTACCGACCCCCGGGAGATGCTGGTAAAGCACCTGCTGGACAGCCTGAGCTGCGCCGCGCTGCCGGAGCTCTCCGGCCGGGTGGCGGACGTGGGCTCGGGGGCGGGGTTCCCGGGGGCGGTCATCGCGGCGGTCCGGGAGGGCTGCCGGGTCACCCTTTTGGAGGCCACCAACAAAAAGCTGGAGTTCGCACTCTCGGCCTGCCGCAGCCTCGGCATACCCGCCGCCGGGGTGCACGGCCGGGCGGAGGAGCTGGCCCGGGGGGAGCTGCGGGAGAGCTTTGACTCGGTGACCGCCCGGGCGGTGGCGGCGCTGCCGAGCCTTGTGGAGTACTGCCTGCCCCTTCTGCGTGTGGGAGGGGTGGCGGTGGCCATGAAAGGGGCGGGCTGGGAGCAGGAGCTGCAGAGCGCCGAAAGGGCCATACGCCTGCTGGGCGGGGAGCTGCTGCGGGTGCAGACCCTGCGCCTGCCGGACGGCTCGGAGCGGGCGCTGATCCTGCTGCGCAAGGTCTCCCCCACCGAAAAGCGGTTCCCCCGGGGCGGCAAAAACATCCGCTCCGCCCCACTTTGAGCAGGGGTTTTCCCCGGCAGTTCCCATTTGGGCCGGTTTTACGGCAATCTTCCCCCGGCGGACGAGGGCGGCGAGGCCCCGGGCCGGGGGTTTTTGCTGTCCGGCGCCGCGCAGGGCCCGGAGCGGGTACGGGGCGGACTCTTGGGAGCGGGCCTCTTGGGGGCGGAGGAACCACGAGATTGGGCCTTTCGCACAGAGGCGGGGGGCGGTTGAGGGGCGCACACCCCCTGGCGGCGAAGCTCCGCTGTGCCAGCCGGGTTTTGCACATTCCTTTGGTGGATTGTTTAAATCCTTCGCAGTCCGACAGGGATCGGATGGTCTCCCGGTGACGGGGGCAGGCGGGGCGTATTAAATTGGCCGAGCGGCTCCCTGTTCCTGTGGGGTCATCACCGGCCTCTGCCCCTGTTGCGGCCTCCAACAGGCTCCCAGGGACGCCGCATGCGCTGAACACCGAAGTATATGGCCCGCGCCGCATTATCTCCCGCCTCCCGGCAGCGCTCCCCATTCGCCGCCCCCGCCTGGGCCTTGCACACTCTTCATGCAGGCAGCATATGGGTTTTGGACGCACAGCACCGTCCGTCCTGCGGCCATTCTGCCGCCCTCTGCCCCGGCGTACCCATAGCGACAGAAAAAACAGCGCCCCAGCGGTATGCTGGGTGCATACGGGAGCGTGTTTTTTATGCTGGAAAAACTTCTCTTGAGGCGCCCGGCCCTGCGGCGCATACCCACCCAGGAGCTGCCGGTGCCGGAGCCGGAGCGCACCCCATCCGCCTATGAGCAGATGCTGGCCCGGGCCTACCGGGCGGGGGCGCCGCTGCTGCCGGTGGCGGTGGCCCGGCAGAAGGGGGGCTGGCGGCTGCTCTGCGGCATGGAGCAGCTGGCGGCGGCCAGGAGCGCGGGAGCGGCCAGGGTGCCGGCGCTGGTGGTGCGGGGCGGCCTCGAGGGGGCGCTCTTCTCCCTGCTGCTGGGCTGGCAGCCGGAGGGCCGGGATCCCTTCCGCCGGGCGGCGCTGCTGGAGGACTGCCTCGGCTACCTTGAAAAGCGGGAGCTGGGGGAGCTGCTGGGCATGAGCCCCACCGCCATAACCCAGCGGCTGCGTCTGCTGCAGCTGGGGGAGGAGCTGCGGCGTCAGGCGGTGAGCCGGGGTGTGCAGGAGAGCCAGCTGCTGGAGCTGCTGCGCCTGCCCGCGGCCCTGCGCATGGAGGGCCTGCAGCAGCTGCTGGAGGCGGAGGTCTCTCCCGCCGACACCCGGCGCTTCCTGCAGGAGAAGCTGGCCAGCGACACGCTCAAGACCGGCCGCCGCCGCCGTCTGGTGGTGAAGGACGGGCGCATCTTCCAGAACACCATCCGCCGCTCGGTGGAGCTGATGCAGGAGGCGGGCCTCGAGGCCACCTGGCAGAGGGAGCTTGGGGAGGGTTTTGTGGAGTACCGCATCCGGGTGCCAGAGGCCCAGCTCATCTCCGGCCGCCGGGCATGAAAACCGGGAAAAAGGAATTTTTTAGGACAGCTATCCTCCAAACAGCCCCTTGAGGGCCTCGTCTTGGCGAACAACTGTCCTATTAATATCTCTTATTTTCTCAATGGTTGCGCTGTTCCGCCCCAGCGGCACAGATCCGCCGGGCCAGCAGGCGGCATATCCTCTCCGCGGGGCTATTGACCGGCAAACAAAGTCCTATTAATAGTGCTTCATCCTCAGATGTAAGAGTTGCAGCAGGGAGCATCCCCGGCGGCGCGGCCTTGCCGCCCCAAAAAGAGGACACAAGTCCCATTAATGTCCCATTTATCCAGGCGCGGCAGGGCGGCCGCAGCAGGAGGAGCTCCGGGGCCTGGGGAGGTCCCGGCAGAACCGGTCCGGGCTGTAAATGAGCCGGGCTGCAGAAGCTCAAGCCCAGGCTGCGATAGAACAGAGCGGGGCCGGGCTTTAGCAGGGCAAGCCCTGGACACGGTAAGAATCTCCGGTGGAGTGGGGCCGGAGTGGGGCCACGGGCAGAGGTGCGGAGCCCCGGCGGGGGAGGCGGAAGCGGAGCGCTGCGGGCAGCGGAGCGCGGCCGTCCCCGCCGGAGCATACCAAGGGGGCCACGGGGGAACCGAGGGGCCGGGGCGGAGATTTTGCGGAGGAACGCTCTCCCGGGTTGGGCAGTCGCCTTTCGACCGGGACATGACATCATGGCCTCGGGGCGCCAGTGGCCGCGGGGTATATGTGGCCGGGCGAGCCGGGCGCGGCTGCGACCGGAGGCGAGCCCGGCGGGGCGGGGTTGAGCGGCGAAGAGGTAAAGGCCACGGGAAGCCGGGGGGCGGCGGGGATGAAAAAAGGACCGGCGGCGGCCGGTCCTTTTTTTGTGCTTATATTCCGTTCGCGGCGCCGCTCAGAGCTCTATCTTCTGATAGAGGTTCCTGGGGGCCTCCTCCTTCTTTTCTGGGGCGGCCGGCTCCGGCTTTGCCGTGGCGGGGCGCTGGGTGGGGGCATCTATGCGCTGGTACTCCCTGGGGGCGGCGGCGAGGTCCAGCTCCCGGGGTTCGCGGGGCTCCCTGGGCTCCCGGCGGCGGTCCTCCCGCCTGCGGTCCTCCCGGGGCCGGTCCTCCCGGCGGCGGCCATCACGGCGGCGGCTCTCCTTGCCTCCGCTCACAAGGGAGATGACCACCCGGCGGTTGGGGTTCTGGCCCACCGACTCGCTCTTGACGCCCTCTATGTTCTGGATGGCAGCGTGGACTATGCGGCGCTCGTAGGGGTTCATGGGCTCGAGGGTCTGGCTGTAGCGGGTCTTGAGCACCTTTTTGGCCACCTTCTGGGCCAGCGCCTCCAGCGCCTGCTCCCGGCGGCCACGGTAGCCCGCCACGTCCAGGGTTATCTTGCAGTAGTCCTCCCCTGCCCGGTTGCTCACCAGCAGGCAGAGGTACTGCAGGGAGTCCATGGTCTCCCCGCGGCGGCCGATGAGCACCGAGGCGCTCTCGCCGTCGATTATGAACTTTACCCCGTCCTTAATGGCTACCGCCCTGTAGCTGAGGTCCCCGGCGCCAAGGCCCTCTGCTATGCTGCAGAGGTACTGGAAGGCCGCGGCGGCGCCCACCGGCAGCTGGTCCAGGGGTATCTCGGTCTCGGGGAGCTCCGGCTCGGGGGCCTTTTCGGGGGCCCTGGGTGCGGGTTTCTCCGGCTCCGGAGCCCTCTCGGGGGCCTTGGCCTGCTCGCGGGGGGCTTCCGGCCTCGGCTCCTTCTTCTTTTTGTTGCGGCGGCGGGGCTCCTGCCGGGCCTCCGCGGCGGGCTGCTGGGGCTTCTCCTGCTCCGGCTCCCGGTCCATCAGCAGCTCCTTTACCGAGAACTCCTCCTCCTGGAGGCTGACCTTGACCTTCGCCGGCACAAAGCTGAACAGCTTGCGCCGGGGCATGGTGATTATCTCGTAGGTTATCTCGTCCCGGCTGGCGCCCAGTATTCCGCAGGCCTCGTCCAGCGCCTGTTCAATGGTCTTGCCGGTGGTGATTATCTCGCGCATTTTTTCTCCTTTCTACTGCTGGTCCTGCTCCTCGGCGGGCTGGTCCTCGTACCTTGCGGCCACCATCTCGCGGGCCTTCTGCAGCCGCAGCCGCGCCAGCTCGTCGGGGGTGAGGGACTTCTCCACCACCTGGCCGCTCTCGTCCTTCACCTTTACGGTGCGCTTCTGCTTTTTGGCCCGGCGCTTCTCGGCTATCTCGGCCTCCTTTTCGGCCTTTATCCTGTCCACGTTGACGATGCGCCGCAGTATAAAGCTCTGGCCGATGGCCACCAGGTTCTGGAAGCCCCAGTAGAGGCTGAAGCCGGCGGGGTACATGAAGGAGAAGAAGGCGAACATGACGCTCAGGGTGAGGGTCATGGTTATCATGCTGTTGCCGGGGGTGGTGGTGCCGCTGGTCTTGAGGGTGATTATCTGGGATATCACCATGGTGACCACCGAGAACAGGGGGATGAGCAGCATGAGGTTAAAGGCGAACTTGGGGGTCTCCCAGAGGTTTATGGAGCCGATGCTCATGTTGAGGTCCGCCACCCGCTGCACATAGCCCGCTATGTCCGCGGAGGTAAAGCCCTCCACCGAGAGGGCGGTGAGCTTCTCGGGGGCGGTCTTGGCTATCTCGATGACCGCGGTCTCGATGAGGCGGTTGCCGGCCTCCATGTTGGTGACGGCGCTCGAGAAGGCGGAGACCACCGCCGAGGGGATGCGCAGCATGTAGGTCAGCGGCCGGTAGATGACCTCGATGAGGCCAAAGATCACCGGGAACTGGATGAGCAGCGGCAGGCAGCCGGCGGTGGGGCTGTAGCCGTACTCCTGCTGGAACTTCTGTATCTCCCGGGCGCGGCGCTCCGGGTCCTTCTCATACTTCTTGCTTATCTCCTGGAGCATGGGGTTGTAGACCGCCATGATTGCGCTGGAGCGCTGCTGCTTGAGCGAGAGGGGGAAGAGCAGCGCCTTGGTGACCAGGGTGAACAGCAAAAGGGCGAACACATAGGTCAGCGGCAGGTGCAGCACCTGGTCGCAGAGCAGGTAGCAGTACCGCATGATGTAGCCCAGAGGGATGGCTATTATCCCCCAGATGGAGTTGAAGATGGACATATTATTCCTCCGGTAAAGAGCGCCTGGCGCCCGTTTATAGCGTGGTTTGAGGTGGCAGAGCCGGTCAGCCGCGCCCGCGGCGGGGCTTTTTGGGTGGGACCGGGTCGTAGCCCCGGCCTCCAAAGGGGTTGCAGCGGCAGATGCGCTTTATGGCGAGCCAGCTGCCCCTTAGCGGGCCGTGGATCTCGATGGCCTCAATGGCGTACTGGGAACAGGTTGGTATGTACCTGCAGTTGGCCCCAAGCAGGGGGGATATGTTCTTCTGGTAGGCCTTTATAAGGCGTATTAATATGCCGCCCAAACTCACAGCACCCCCAGCTTCTCAAGGTGGCGGCGCATGGCGGCGGCCACCTCCGGCGAGCTGGAGCCCACCGTGGCCCGGCGGCAGACAAACACCATGTCAAAAGAGCCGCTAACGCCCTGGAGCAGCTCCCTGGCGGCGGCTTTTACAATGCGGCGGGCTCGGTTGCGCTGCACCGCGCAACCGATCTTGCGGCTGGCAGATATCCCGTACATCAGCCCCCCGCCCTTCTTCTTTCGGACATAGGTCACCAGGACCGGGGAGACCATGCATCTCCCCGACCGGTAGGTCCTCTGGAACTCGAAGTTGCGGTTAAGCACCCCTTTTGCGGGATTCATCTCTCACCTTGAAAAATTAAAGCCGTTCCCCCGGGGATACGGCTCAGGCGCTCAGGCGGGCTCTGCCGCGGGCGCGGCGGCGGGCAAGGATCCTGCGGCCGTTGCGGGTGCTCATGCGCTTGCGGAAGCCGTGCTCCACTGCGCGCTGGCGCTTTTTGGGATGATAGGTAGGTTTCACTTTTAAAGACCCCTTGCAAAAAAATCTTGTCTCTCAGGGATAACCCTGCATCTTAGGAGTATAAACGATTGGGCGGGCAAATGTCAAGGAATAAAACCGGCCCCGCCGCGCCGGGCGATAAAAGGGACAGGAAAGGGCGGGATTTCTGTTGTCCTCGGGGCGGGAATGTGGTATAATGTACTTCGCACTATATAAGTAATAAATTAATTTTAAAGAAGAAACATTTTACTATTGCGAGGGCAAAATGGAATCCTTTGAGCAGGTATTCGAAGCGGTGTCCGACTACTGCGCGACGCAGATGTCCGCCACCTCCCACAGCCTCTTCATAAAGCAGCTGAAGCCGGTCTCCATGGGCGGGGACACGGCGGTGCTCTCCATAAGCTCCGACTTTCTGCGCAACACGGTGCAGGAGAAGTACTCCGGCATGCTGGAGGAGGGGTTCTCGGAGCTGCTGGGCTTCCCGGTGAAGGTGAAGATAATCTCCCGGGAGTCCATGTCCGCCGGGGCGGACTCCCCCCTCAAAAAGCCCTACATGATGGGCGGGGACCGGGCCTTCACCTTCGACACCTTTGTGGTGGGCTCCGGCAACCGGTTCGCCCACGCGGCGGCCCAGGCGGTGGCGGCCAACCCCGCGGGGGCCTACAACCCCCTTTTCATCTACGGGGGCAGCGGCCTCGGCAAGACCCACCTTATGATGGCAATAAAAAACGACCTGGCGGTGACCCGGCCGGAGTTCAAGGTGGAGTATGTGGAGAGCGAGAGGTTCACCAACGAGCTGATCGAGGCCATACGCAACGGCACCACCAACGACTTCCACAACAAGTACCGGTCGGTGGACGTGCTGCTGGTGGACGACGTGCAGTTCATCGGCGGCAAGGAGTCCACCCAGGAGGAGTTCTTCCACACCTTCAACACCCTGCACAAGGACGGCAAGCAGATTGTGCTCACCTCCGACCGCTCCCCAAAGGAGATCCGCTCCCTCACCGAGCGGCTGCGCACGAGGTTTGAGTCGGGGCTCATGGCGGACATACTGCCGCCGGAGTACGAGACAAGGGTATCGATTTTAAAGCGCAAGGCCGAGATGCTGGGCTACCCCCTGCCGGACGACGTGGCCCAGTACATAGCCGACAACCTCAAGGACAACATCCGCCAGCTGGAGGGGATTGTAAAAAAGCTCTACGCCTACCGGCTGATGGACAACGTGCCCCCCACCGTGGCCAACGCCCAGGCCGCCATAAAGGACATAATGCAGGAGCAGCGGCCGCTGCCGGTGACGGTGGACAAGGTGATAGAGGAGGTGTCCCGGACCTTCGGGGTGCCGGTGGAGGACATACGCTCCAAAAAGCGGGACGAGGAGATCGCAAACGCCCGCCAGGTGGCCATGTACTGCATGCGGGAGATAACCTCCATGACCCTGGAGGACATTGGCGAGGAGTTTGGCGGGCGCAACCACTCCACCGTGTCCCACTCCCTCAAGAAGGTCTCCCAGCAGATGCAGCGGGACCAGAGCCTGCGGGAGATGGTGGAGGACATTGTGAAGAACTCGAGGGGTTGACGCCCCGGGGGTTTTCGACATTTCACCGACAATCAACACCCGGTTTTCATCCTTTCGTAAAGGGCCGGCGGGAGGGCGGAGGTTTTCGTAACCCATTCGGCGGGTTTTCGACCGGGACCGGAGCGGGGAAACCGCGGCGGCTGCGGACTCAAACAGGGTTTTGCCACATTTCGTCAGGGCCTAATGCTGCTGCTGTTATAAACATAACTTTATAGCTGAAAACGAGGAAAACAGTATGAAGATAGTCTGCGACAGGCTGCTTTTAAACAACGCACTCTCGGGGGTGTCCAAGGCGGTGGCCACCAGCTCCGCCCTGCCGATCATAGAGGGAATCCTCATCGAATGCCGGGACGGGGTGATGACCCTCACCGGCTACGACCTGGAGATGGGGATAATCACCAGCATACCGGTGCAGCACGAGCAGGACTGCCGGCT
This sequence comes from uncultured Clostridia bacterium, assembly GCA_944386255.1. Lineage (GTDB taxonomy): Bacteria > Bacillota > Clostridia > Oscillospirales > Ruminococcaceae > CALXAK01. The sequence continues at coordinate 2,240 of CALXAK010000008.1, read as the reverse complement.
GGTGGTGCGGGCAAAGCTGCTGCAGGACATGGTGAAGCGCATGACCGGCGACCAGGTGGTGATAGAGCTCGGGGAGAACCTGGCGGTGGAGGTGAGCGGCGGGTCCGCCCGCTTCAACTTCACCGGCATGAACGCCGAGGACTACCCGGAGCTGCCCTCCACCCCCACCGAACCCGCCATGAGCATAAAGGCGGGGGTGCTGCGGGAGATAATAGAGCGCACCCGCTACGCCATTGCCCAGAACGACCAGAAGCCCGCCCACACCGGAGCCAAGTTCTTCCTGGAGCCGGGGGCCCTCACCCTGGTGGCGGTGGACGGCTACCGCCTGGCCATCTGCCGGCGGGAGGTGGACTGCCGGGAGGAGAAAAGCTTTGTGGTGCCGGCCAAGACCCTCTCGGAGATCAGCCGGCTCATCGACGACCCGGAGGACACGGTGTCCATCTCCACCGCAAGGCGGTACGGGGTCATAAACTTCGGCAGCTACACCGTTGCCACCCGGCTGCTGGAGGGGGACTTTATCGACTACAAGCGGGCGATCCCGGAGGAGTGCACCACCCGTGTGGAGATAGACGTGCAGAGCTTTGCCGAGTGCGTGGAGCGCTCGGGGCTCATAATAACCGACCGGTTCCGCAGCCCCATACGCATGAAGTTCCTGGACGGGGTGGCGGTGCTCACCTGCAGCACCGCCACCGGCAGCAGCTACGACGAGATAACCGCTCCCCAGCAGGGACCCAACATTGAAATCGGCTTTAACAACCGCTATGTGCTGGACGCGCTGCGCAACTGCGGCTGCGAAAAGGTTTACTTCCACATAGCCGGGCCCACCTCCCCCATGAAGGTGACCCCGGTGGAGGGGGACGACTTCCTCTTCCTGCTGCTGCCGGTGAGGATCCGGCCGGAATGATATGCGGCTGACGGGGGTTGAAATACGCGCCTTCAGGAACATCCGCCACGCAGAGCTGCGGCTGCAGGAGGGCGTGAACGCGGTGTTCGGCGAGAACGGCCAGGGCAAGACCAACCTGCTGGAGAGCATATTCCTGCTCACCGGCGCCCGGAGCTTCCGCCGGAGCCGGGACCGGGACCTGATACTTCGGGGGGAACCGGGGGCGTCGGTGGAGGCGGAGTTTCTAAGCCGCGGGCGGGAGCAGCGGCTGCGGCTGACGGTGGAGGAGAAGGGGCGGCAGATAAGCCTGAACCGGGCCTCCCCGGTGCCGGCGGCCTCGGCGGCGGGGAACCTTGTGTGCGTGGTGTTTTCACCCGAGCACCTGAGCCTCGTGAAGGGCGCCCCGGAGGAGCGGCGGCGGTTTATGGACACCGCCCTCTGCCAGAGCTCCCGGGGGTATCTTCTGGACCTCAAGCTCTACACACGGCTGCTGGGCCAGAAGAACAACCTTTTGAAGGACTGCCAGCGCTTCCCGGACGCCATGGACCTGCTGGAGGTGTACGACCGGCAGCTGGCCGCGGCGGCCGCCGGGGTCTGCCGGAGGAGGCTTGAATTTGTAAAGAGCCTCGGCGAGGACTTTAAGGACAGCTCCCTGCAGCTCTCGGGCGGCCGGGACAGAGGTGAGATTGCACTGCAGTGCAGCCTCTTCCCCTCCGGCCAGCCCACCCCCCAGGAGGCGGAGCAGCAGCTGAGGGCCCGGCGCGGGGAGGACCTGCGGGCGGGCTACTGCACCGCCGGGCCCCACCGGGACGACCTCTCGGTGAGCCTTGACGGCCAGAGCCTCAGGCTGTTCGGCTCCCAGGGCCAGCAGCGCACCGCGGTGCTGGCGCTGAAGCTCTCGGAGGCCCGGTACATGAAGCGGGCCACCGGCGAGGAGCCGGTGCTGCTGCTGGACGACGTGCTCTCGGAGCTGGACCTTTTGCGGCAGAACGACCTGCTGGACCGGCTGGGGGGACAGGCGGTTATAACCTGCTGCGACCCCACCTTCATCTCCGGGCGCACCGACGCCCGGCTGATTGAGGTAAAGGGCGGGGAGATAAAAAATGTATCTTAAACTCTCCAACGACCTGGTGCTGCCCGCCGGGGAGATTGTGGGTGTGTTCGACTTTGACAACTGCACCACCGGGCGCAGGACCCTCCCGCTGCTGGAGAGGGCCCAGCGGGAGGGCAGGCTGGACGCTTCCCCCGGCGAGCTGCCAAGGTCCTTTATACTGCTCTGCGGCGAGGGCGGCTGGCGTGTGGTGCTCTCCCCCGTCACCAGCGCCACGCTCCGGCGGAGGATCGCCGGGGAGGAGGG
>CALXAK010000007.1 GCA_944386255.1 uncultured Clostridia bacterium | reverse complement strand
CATAATGAGCCTGCCCGCCGTGCTGGGGGTCTGTCTCTTTGAGCTGCTGGACGCCTTTAAGGAGGGCATACAGATAGACCCGCTGCCTATGCTGGCCGGCATGGTCGCCTCCACCCTGGTGGGCCTTGCCGCCATACGGCTGCTAAAATGGCTGGTAAAGACCGACCGGTACGTCTATTTCGCCTACTACACCCTGGCCCTCGGCGCCGCGACGGTGGCCGCCGGGCTGGCGGAAGTGATTTTCTGACCCCAGGAAAAGGATGTAAAAGATGCCAAAGACCTCGGAAAAGACCAAAAAGGCAAGGGAGCAGGCCCAGCGCCGCCGGCGGGTGAGGAACGCGAGGACCTCGCTCTGCCTGTTTGTGCTGGGCATACTTTTCTGCGCCCTCGCCTTCTTTGAGGGTGAGCCCTTCTGGAACACCCTGCGGGAGGTGCTGTTCGGCGTTTTCGGGGTCTGCGGCTATGTGGTGGGGCCCATAACCCTGGCCCTCGCCGTGTTCATCTCCTACAACAAGAGCGCCTCCAAGCTGGAGCTCTGGTCCGGAGTGCTGTTCTTCTTTTCGGTGGCGGGAGCCATCTACATCTTCGGTTCCGCCGGTTCCCCTGGGGACACCCCGGGCGAGGTGGTGGAGAACCTCTACCTCTCCGGCACCGCCCACATCGGCGCCGGGGTGAGCTCCCTGCCCTTCGGCTGGACCCTCAAGACCCTCTGCGGCAGCCCCGCGGCCGAGATAATGATTGTGCTGGCCATGGCGGTACTGCTCATGCTGCTCACCGGCAAGACGGTGGCGGACCTTGTGGAGGCGGTGAAAAAGCCCATATCCCGCCACATGGACGAGTCCGCCCGGGACCGTCAGCTGCTGGGGGAGGGCTTTGAGGAGCACCCCGCTCCCTCAAAGCAGCCCGCGAGAAAGCCCCGCACCCCCGCGGAGCGCTCCATCCAGCCCTCCCGGGGCGGCGCCCAGCCCAAAGCCGGCGCCAACAAGCACGCCCCCAACATAGACATACCCCTCGGCCACCAGAGCCGTATAGACATACCCCTCGGCCCGGAGGGCGAGCGGCAGACGGCCCCCAGCGGCCCTGCGGCGGAGGTGGCAAAGGAGGTGTTCGACCGGCAGGATTCCTTTGAGGACGGGGTCTTTGCCTCCTTCAAAAACAGCTTTTCCGGCGACACCTCGGTTTCCACCCTGGGCCAGCCGGAGGCGGTGCCGGAGATGGCGGACCCAAAGGACAAAAAGCCAAAGTCCCCCCGCCAGGAGAACCCCGCCCCCGAGCCCCCGCCCGACATAGACCCCACCCCCGGAGAGAGCCGCTACCGGTTCCCGCCCATTGATTTTCTCGACAAGGGGGAGCGGGACGCCGCCGGCGATGGAGCCGCGGAGCTGCGGGCAAACGGCGAAAAGCTGGTAAAGACCCTCGAGAGCTTCGGGGTCAGCACCAAGATACTGGACATCTGCAAGGGGCCCACCGTCACAAGGTACGAGCTGCAGCCCCAGAGCGGGGTGCGGCTCAACCGCATAACCAACCTCGCCGACGACATAGCCCTTAACCTCGCCACCGCCGGGGTGCGCATCGAGGCCCCCATCCCCAACAAGGCCGCCGTGGGCATAGAGGTGCCCAACCGCAAAAAGAGCATAGTTCGCCTGCGCTCGGTGATAGAGTCGGACCGGTTTAAAAACAGCCGCTCCTCGGTGACGGTGGCCCTCGGCAAGGACATAAGCGGCGAGTGCATGACGGCGGACCTCCCCAAAATGCCCCATCTGCTCATTACCTGCACCACCGGCTCCGGCAAGTCCATCTGCCTGCACAGCATGATAGTCAGCATGATCTACAAGTCCTCCCCCGAGGACCTGCGGTTCATATTCATCGACCCCAAGATGGTGGAGTTCGGCCGCTACAACGGCATACCCCACCTTCTCATCCCGGTGGTCACCGACGCCCGCAAGGCCTCCGGCGCCCTGGCCTGGGCGGTGGGGGAGATGCTGAAGCGCTACCGCTCCTTTGCGGAGTACGGGGTTCGGGACATAGACGCCTTCAATAAGATGGTTTCGGACAAGCTCGCCCACCCGGAGCCCCCCGCCGCCGACGGCGAGGAGCCGGAGGAGATACCGGCAAAGATGTCCCGGATTGTGGTGGTGATAGATGAGCTTGCCGACCTCATGATGGTGGCCCCCAACGAGGTGGAGGACGCCATCTGCCGCCTCGCCCAGATGGCGAGGGCCGCCGGGCTGCACCTGATAATCGCCACCCAGCGCCCCTCGGTGGACGTTATAACCGGCGTCATCAAGGCCAACATCGCCTCCCGCATCGCCCTCTCGGTCTCCTCCCAGGTGGACAGCCGCACCATAATCGACACCGGCGGCGCCGAGAAGCTGCTGGGCTACGGCGACATGCTCTTCTCCCCCGTGGGACTGCCGAAACCGGTGAGGATTCAGGGCTGCTACGTCTCGGACGACGAGATAATGCGGGTGGTGGACTTCATAAAGCCCAGCGCCGAGGTGGAGTACAGCGAGGAGATAAAGGAGGAGATAGACCGCCTGGCCGCCAAGGAGAAGCAGAGCGGCTCCGGCGGCTCCGGGGCCTCGGAGGAGGACGGGGACGACCCGCTGGTGGACTCCGCCGCCGAGGTGGTCATAGAGGCCGGGCAGGCCTCCACCTCCATGCTCCAGCGCAAGCTAAAGCTGGGCTACGCAAGGGCCGCGAGGATAATGGACATCCTGGAGGACCGGGGGATAATCGGCCCCCAGGACGGCAGCAAGCCCCGCCAGGTGCGGCTGACCATGCAGCAGTGGCGGGAGATTCAGCTGCGCCGCGAGGACGCGGACATGGATTCATAGCCATTTTCTTAAGGACAGGTGATCTATTTGCAGACTACATCGCCGGAAGCGGTGTTTCACAAGGACTACACTCTCAGGACCTCCGACTTCGACCGGGACCGCCGGCTGCACCCGGCCACGGTGCTGGACATATTCCAGAGCGTTGCTGGGGGCCACGCCGAGCTGCTGGGGGTGGGATTCGAGCCCATGCTCCAGCAGCGGCTGGTGTGGGTGATTGTGCGGGCCAGGTACCAGGTGCTGCGGGAGATACCGATGCACACCACCGTGTCGGTGACCACCTGGCCCCTGCCCCCCACGAGGGCCGGGTTCCAGAGGGAGTACATACTGCGCAACGAGGCGGGGGAAACCGCCATAATCGGCTCCTCCGACTGGGTGCTGATGCACAGCGAAAAGCGCTGCATGGTCCCCAAAAAGGAGAACATCTACAAGCTCCAGGGGGAGCTCTGCGAGGAAAGGGTGTTCCCGGAGCGGCTGCGCAGGATACGGGACTTCCAGCCGGATGAGGGGGAGTACCTGGTCCGGCCCGGCTTCTCCGACCTCGATATGAACGGCCATGTCAACAACATAAAATACGCGAACTTTGTAATGGATGCCATACACCCCGCCCCCGGAGAAGCCATAAGCGCCTTCCAGATAGACTACCACCGGGAGGTGCTGCAGGGGGAGGAGCTTCGCATCCTCACCCAGAGGCAGCAGGAGCTGATACTGGCAAAGGGCGTGGACCCCTCGGGGGAAGCGAGCTTCTTCTGCAGCGTGGAGCTGAAAAAGGATTAGGCCATGGGAAAGAGAAGCAGCAGAATGACCCGCCGGACCCGCGTTTCGGGCAGAAGAGCGCGCCCCTTTCGCCGCGGCGGACTGTGGGGAGCCGGAGCGGCGCTGGGGTTACTGGCGCTTGCGGCGCTGGCGCTGGTCTTCGGCTTTTCGGGCGGCAGGGGCAGCGGCCTCGACCCGGGCGAGGCCCGCATCAGCTTTCTGGACAGCGGCATGTCCGACTGCTCGGTGATAGAGGCGGGCGGCGGCGTGGTGATGATTGACTGCGGCGACTCCGGCAGCGCCGGGGAGATCCTGGGTTTTCTCGAGGACAGGGGCATAGACGCCATCGACCTGCTGTTTATAACCCATCCCCATGCCGACCACTACGGCTCGGCGGTGGACATATTGGAATCCTGCCGGGTGGAGCAGGTGGTGTTCACCAGCGTCCCGGACAGCCTGCAGCCCACCGCCGACGGCTACTTCCAGCTGCTGGACACCCTGGAAAGGCTGGACACCCCGGTGGAGATCGCCTCCGTGGGGCAGCAGTACCAGCTGGAGCTCGGCTGCATCCGGGTGCTCTGGGCGGGAGAGGAGGACTGCGAGGACCTCAACGCCTGCTCCCTGGTGCTGCGCTACGACTACGGCCGCCGGGCGGCCCTCTTCATGGGCGACGCCGAGTTCTCGGTGGAGAAGAAGCTCATGGAGAGCGGCGCGGAGCTCTGGGCTGACATATTGAAGGCCGGCCACCACGGCAGCCGGTACGCCACCTCCGCTGATTTCCTCTCGGCTGTGGGCCCCGGCATGGTGGTGGCACTCTGCGGGCTGGACAACCAGTACGGCTTTCCCTCCGAAGAGTTCATCCAGCGGGTGCAGGAGGCGGGAGCGGTGCTTTACCGCACCGACACCGGCGGCAGCATCAGCTTTGTGACCGACGGCAACTACCTAAGGAGCGAAGCATGAGCCTATATTCCATCGACAGGTTTGAGGGCGGCCTCGCGGTGCTGCTCTGCGGCGGCCGGGAGCTTGCGGTAAAAAGGGAGCTGCTGCCGGAGGACGCCGCCGAGGGGGACCTTTTCCGCCTCGAGGACGGAAGATACGTCCATCTGCCGGAACAGACCCGGCAGCGCCGCCGGGAGGCGTCCCTCCGGCTGAAAAAGCTCACAAAGGACAGATAAAAGCGCCGGAAAGCATTTTGGCTTTCCGGCGCCTTTTCGCGCTATTCTACCGGCTGGGCCGGGCACACATCCCCCTTTGGTGGCAGCAGGCGGCAGGTGACGATCTCCCCGCACCGCCCCGCGTCAAGAGGCAGGGAGCAGGGTATGTAGTGGCGGGTGTAGCCGGTGAGCCTCCCGCCGGAGGGCTGTTCTATCAGCACCTGGGCCTCCCTCCCGGCAAAGCTCTCCAGCAGCTTTCGCCGCGCGCTTGCGGCAGCCTCCGCCATCAGCTTCGCCCGGCCCTGCTTTTCCGCCCGCTCCAGCTGGCCGGGCAGGGAGGCGGCGGCGGTGCCGGAGCGCACCGAATAGGGGAATATGTGGCACTTCAAAAACCCGAAGTCCTCCACAAATTGAAGGCTCTGCCTAAAGTCCTCCTCCGTCTCCCCCGGGAAGCCCACCATAACGTCGGTGGTGAACACCGCGTCGGGGAAGCAGCTCCTTATCAGCTCCGCCGCCTCCAGGTACTGCCGGGTGGTGTAGCGCCGGTTCATGGCGGCGAGGGTTCTGTCGCAGCCGCTCTGCAGCGCCAGGTGGAACTGGGGGCAGAGCCGGGGCTGGGCGGCCATCCGCTGCAGCATCTCCCGGGTCATGAGGTCCGGCTCCAGGGAGCCGAGGCGTATGCGCTCTATGCCCTCCACCGCCGCGGCGTCCACCGCGTCGGCAAGGTTGAGGCCGAGGTCGCTGCCGTATTTTGAGAGGTTTATGCCGCAGAGCACCACCTCCCGGTAGCCTCCGGCGGCCAGCTCTTTGCACCGCGAGGAGATGCTCTCCGGGGTGCTGGAGCGCACCCGTCCCCTCGCGTAGGGGATTATGCAGTAGGCGCAGAACCGGTCGCAGCCGTCCTCCACCTTTAAAAAAGCCCTTGTGTGGCCCGGCATGGCGCTGAAGGGCAGGAGCTCAAACCCCTCTTCGGCGGAGTGGGGCCGCACCTGCCGGAGCCTCTCCCCGGCAAACCGCTCTATCAGCTCCGGCAGCTCGGAGCGGGAGGCGTTGCCGGCTATTATGTCTATGTCCTGCCGGGAGGAGTATTTTTCCGGAAAGGCCTGGGGCACGCAGCCGCAGAGCACCGTTATTATGTTGGGGTTCTCCCTTCTGGCGGCGGCAATCGCCCGCACCGACCGGCTCTCACCCGAGGAGGTCACCGCGCAGGAGTTGACCACCAGGCAGTCCGCCGCGGAGGCGCTCTCCGCGCTCTCGTGGCCCCGCTGCTCCATCAGCTGCCGCAGCGCGGCGGTCTCATAGCTGTTAACCTTGCACCCGAAGGTTGAGTAAAAAATCTTCACATCGCATCTCCCAAAAAAGGTAATCCAATTATAACTGCAGATACTTCCTCTTTCAACAGTTTTAGACGGGTGCCAAGGCGCATAACCTTATTCCAGGAGGTGCAGTGATGCCCAGAATCATGATTAAAATGCTGGCTGTGGCGCTTGTGTTCGCCCTCATGGCCCAGCCGGTGCTCGCATACGAGACACACCTTGAAGACCCATTCTACCAGCTCACCGGCAGCTATGAGGCCGCCGCCGGCGCCGAACCCGTGTCGGCGGACCCGGATACCGAGGAAGCGTCCGGCGACGGGGGGCTTGCCTACAGCGCCGGAGCGGTGCTGCTGGGCGAGGCGTCCACCGGAGAGGTGCTGTACGAGGACGGGGCGGACGAGCCCCGGGCCATAGCCTCCATAACCAAGGTTATGACTTTGCTGCTGGTGATGGAGGCGCTGGAGGCCGGGAAGATAACCCTCGACGACGTGGTGACCACCAGCGAACACGCCTACTCCATGGGCGGCTCCCAGATCTGGCTGGAGCCGGGGGAGACCATGACGGTGCACGAGCTCATGAAGGCGGTGGCGGTGGCCTCCGCAAACGACGCGGCGGTGGCTCTCGCGGAGTATGTGGGCGGCAGCGAGGATGTGTTTGTGTCCATGATGAACCAGCGGGCGAAGGAGCTGGGCATGACCAACACCACCTTCAAAAACTCCAACGGCCTCGATGAGCCGGGCCACATCTCCACCGCCCGGGACGTGTTCATAATGTCCTGCGAGCTGCTAAAACACGATATTATCCGGGAGTATGTCATCATCTGGATGGACGCGCTCCGCGGCGGCGAGACCCAGCTCGTCAACACCAACAAGCTGCTCAACAGCTACAACGGCATTACCGGCCTCAAGACCGGCTCCACCGGCGACGCGGGCATCTGCATCTCCGCCTCCGCCCTGCGGGACGGAATGGAGCTGATTGCGGTGGTGCTGGGTTCCCCCGACTCCTCCAGCCGCTTTGCCGCCGCCACCACGCTGTTGGACTACGGCTTTGCAAACTATGAGATTCATGAGCTCTCGGTGCCGGAGGGCGTGCAGCTGGCCGCCGAGGTGTCCCTTGGCAAGGAGGAGGTCTGTACCGGAGTCTGCCCCCTGCCGGAGAAGATAGTCATACCCAGAGGGCTCGGAGAGTCGGTGGTAGTGGAGGCGGCGGTGAGCGATAGCCTCGAAGCCCCGGTGGCCGAGGGCCAGGTGTTCGGCGAGGTGGCGGTTTATGTGAACTCCGAGCTCTACGGCAGCTACCCGGTGGCGGCCTCTGTCGCGGTGGAAAAGCTGGACTTCTCCACCTGCTTTACAAGACTCATGCAGTCGCTCTGCGGGGTCAGCGCCTGAGCACCTCACGGTTTGGAGCCGGCCCTTGGCCGGCTCCCCTCTGTTTTTGGCCCCGCTGGGAGGGACGGTTGCCAAACCATCTTGACACCAAAACCCGGGTTAGGTATTATAAATAAAAATACCAACGGGGAGTGAACAAAATTGGCTGTTGTGCTCAAAACCGATTTGATAAAAAATTTCATAGCCGACCATGAATACCGCGCCATCGGCCCCGCTGCCGGCCTTGCCTTCGCCCTGCTGAGCTCAGGCGCCGGGGAGGGCAACGATTTTGTGGGCTGGCTGGACCTTCCGGAGCGGTATGACCGGGAGGAGATGCAGCGTCTCAAGGCCGCCGCGGCCCGAATACGGGAGGAGAGCGATATCCTCATCGTTGCGGGCATCGGCGGCTCTTATCTTGGCGCCCGGGCGGTCATAGAGCTCCTGGGCTCCCAGATGTTCAACGACTTCTCCCCCCTCAAGGTCTACTTCCTCGGCAACGACCTCAGCGCCGACCGGCTCAACCGGATTCTGCAGCTCTGCGAGGGCAAGCGGGTGTCGGTAAACGTCATCTCCAAGTCCGGCACCACCACCGAGACCTCCATCGCCTTCAGGTTTCTTCGCCGCATGATGGAGCAGCGCTACGGCCGGGAGGGCGCGGCAAAGCGCATCTACGCCACCACCGACTCCTCCAGCGGCACCCTTCTCGCCCTGGCCAACGAGGAGGGCTATGAGAAGTTCACCGTTCCCGGGGACATCGGCGGCAGATACTCGGTGCTCACCTCGGTGGGTCTGCTGCCCATTGCGGCGGCCGGCTTCGACCCCGAGGCGCTGCTCGAGGGAGCTCTCGCCGGCAAAAAGCGCTTTTCCGGCACCTCCATCTACAACAATGACGCCATAAAATACGCCGCCATCCGCCACATGCTCTACCAGAAGGGCATGACCACCGAGATCTACTCCAGTTTCGAGCCCAGCTTCGCCATGTTCACCGAGTGGTTGAAGCAGCTCTTCGCCGAGAGCCACGGCAAGGACCACAAGGGCGTGTTCCCCACCGGGGCCAGCTTCTCCACCGACCTTCACTCCATAGGCCAGTTCATCCAGGACGGTACCCGCACCCTCTTTGAGACCATGGTGGGCTTTAAAACCCCCCGCTCCGACCTCGAGCTGTTTGAGCTGCCGGGGGACGGGGACGGCCTCAACTACCTCTCCGGCCGGACCCTGGAGCAGGTGAACGCTGTCGCCCAGCAGGCCACCGCCCTCGCCCACCAGTCCGGCGGGGTGCCGGTGCTGAGCATCGAAGCGGACGCCATGGACGAGGCCAATATTGGCGAGCTCATCTACTTCTTTGAGCTGGTGTGCGGGGTGTCCGGCTACCTGCTGGGGGTCAACCCCTTTGACCAGCCCGGGGTGGAGAGCTACAAAAAGAATATGTTCCATCTGCTGGGAAAACCGGGATATTGAGTTGCAAATCGAGCTGTTTTTAGTTAAGATATATCTAACACACTGGAGGTAACTCACATGATAAAGCTGATCATCGGAGACAAGGGCTCCGGCAAGACCAAGAGGATGATCGACATGATCAACGACGCGGTGGCCAACACCAACGGCCATATAGTCTGCGTCGAAAAGAACATGAAGCTCACCTACACCATCAGCCACGCTGTGCGCCTCATCGACGTGGACGACTACGGCATCAGCGGATATGACTGCTTTTACGGTTTCTTCTGCGGCCTGCTGGCCTCCAACTACGACGTCACCGAGATCTTTGTGGACGGCATCCTCAAGATAGGCGGCGGCATAGACGGCCTTGCCGAGCTGCTGGATAAGATAGACAAGCTCACCGAGAAGTCGGTGGAGGTGGTGGTCACCGTTTCCACCTCGCCCGAGAACCTCACCGAGGGCGTCAAGAAGTATATGTAACCCTGTGGCCCAAGCCTCCCTCTGGGCAGCTGGGGGGAGGGCTGCGGCTGTGAAAAAACCGGCGGAATTTGTTGTTGACATCCCGCCGGTTTATGCTATAATGATTAGGCGCCTGATTTTGGCGTAATTTTCACGGGAGGTGCGGACAGGATGGCGGTACCTAAGAGAAGAGTTTCCAAGGCCCGGCGCGACAAAAGGCGCTCCTCGGTGTGGAAATTGTCGGCTCCTGCGCTCACAAGGTGCTCTCAGTGCGGTGAACTCACCGTTCCCCACAGAGCCTGCGGTAACTGCGGTTACTACAAGGGCAGGGAAGTAGTCAAAAAAGAGGACTGACCCACAGGTTCAAAGAGGAGGCGGCGCCTCCTCTTTTTTCATCCCGGGATTAATTTGGTGCAAATATGGCTGTAGAGATTACCGGCGTTCGGCCGGGGAGCCCGGCCCAGGAGGCCGGGATAGAAAAGGGCATGCTGCTGGAGTCCATCGACGGCCGGCAGGTGACGGATGTTCTGGACTACGAGTTCTATTCGGCGGCCAAGAACCCGGTGTTCACCCTGCTGTGCGGCAGCGAGAGGCGGGATTTCCGCCTCTGCAAGCAGCAGTACGAAGACGCGGGGCTCGACTTCCCCGACTACCTCATGGACAAGCAGCGCAGCTGTCAGAACAGGTGCATCTTCTGCTTCATCGACCAGCTGCCCAAAGGCCTTCGCAAGACCCTCTACTTCAAGGACGATGACGAGCGCCTCTCCTTCTTCTTCGGCAACTACACCACCCTCACCAACCTCTCCGACCGGGACATCGACCGCATAATCGAAATGCGCATATCCCCCATAAACGTCTCGGTCCACACCACCGACCCGGCCCTTCGCTGCATGGTGATGGGCAACCGGTTTGCAGGGGAGAAGCTGCGCTACCTCTACCGGCTCGCCAAGGCCGGCATCGAGATAAACTGCCAGATAGTGCTCTGCCGCGGCATCAACGACGCCGACCACCTCAGAACCACCCTTGCGAACCTGGTGGCGCTGCACCCCTCGGTGCGCAGCATTGCGGTGGTGCCGGCTGGGCTCACCGCCCATCGGGAAGGCCTCTTCAAGCTCCAGCCCTACGACCGGGAGAGCGCCCTGGAGGTGCTGGAGATAGTGGAGAGCGCCCACGACGAGGCGCTGGAGCGCTACGGCGACGGCCTCGTCTACCCGGCGGACGAGTGGTACATACTCGCCGGGCGGCAGATTCCCCCCATCAGCTACTACGGGGATCTGCTGCAGCTGGAGAACGGGGTTGGGATGCTGGCGCTCATGGAGGACAGCTTCCTGCAGGCGCTGGCGGCAAAGCGGTTTTCGCTAAAAGGCCCCCGGGCGGACATAATAACCGGGGAGTCCGCCGGGGAGTTCATAAAGGAGCTTGTGAGCAATGTAACCGCCAAGTACCCGAGGGCCAGGGTCCGGGTGCATGTGGTGAAGAACAACTTCTTCGGCGGCAACGTCACGGTGGCTGGGCTGCTCACCGGAAAGGACATAATGCAGCAGGTGGCTCCCCGGGACCTTCTGCCGGGCGGCAGGGTGATTCTCCCGCAGAACCTGCTCCGCAGCGACGGGGACCTGCTGCTGGACGATTCCACCCCCCAAATGCTGGAACAGCACTTTGGCCGGAAGGTGCGCTTCGCCGGGGACGGCGAGGACCTGCTGGAGGCGGTGCTGGGCAACTGAAAGGAGGCGCGCCATGGCAATGCCAGTGGTGGCGGTGGTGGGCCGGCCAAACGTCGGCAAATCCACCCTTTTTAACAAGTTAATAGGCGAGCGGCGAGCCATTGTGGACGACACCCCCGGCGTCACCAGGGACCGGCTCTATGGGGAGTGCTCCTGGGGCAGGTACAACTTTTCCCTGGTGGATACAGGCGGCATAGAGCCCAACACCGACGACGAGATCCTGGGGCACATCCGCAGCCAAGCGGCCATAGCCATCGACTCCGCAGACGTTATAATCTTTGTGGTGGACGTGCGCTCCGGCGTCACCGCCAACGACCAGGAGGTGGCCTCCATGCTGCTGCGCAGCGGCCGCCCGGTGGTGCTCTGCGTCAACAAGTGCGACTCGGTGGGGGAGCTCCCGCCGGAGTACTATGAGTTCTACTCCCTCGGGGTGGGGGACCCCATCGCCGTCTCCTCGGTCCACGGCCACGGCACCGGCGACCTGTTGGACGCGGTCTGCGCCCACTTCGACCCGGCGGACGCTGGCGAGAGCGCCGAGGAGCGCATAAAGGTGGCGGTGATCGGCAGGCCCAACGCCGGCAAATCCACCCTCGTAAACACCATCCTCGGTGAGAACCGGATGATAGTCTCGGACGTCGCCGGCACCACCCGGGACGCGGTGGACGCCGAAATCGACAACCAGTACGGCAGCTTCCTCTTCATCGACACTGCGGGCCTTCGCCGCAAGGGCCGCATCGACGGAGAGATTGAGCGCTTCAGCGTTATAAGGGCGCTATCGGCGGTGGACCGCTCGGACGTCTGCGTGATAATGCTGGACGGCACCAAGGGCTTCACCGAGCAGGACTCCAAGGTGGCGGGCTACGCCAACGAGCAGGGCAAGGCCTGCATAATTGCGGTGAACAAGTGGGACGCAGTGGAGAAGGACGGCAGCACCATGGACCGGCAGCGCAAGCAGTACATGAAGGACTTCAGCTTCATGTCCTACGCCCCCATAATCTTCATCTCCGCCCGGGAAAACCAGCGCATCGACCGGCTGTTCGAGCTGATAAAGTTTGTGCATGAGCAGAACACCATGCGCATCTCCACCGGCATGCTCAACGAGCTGTTGGCGAGGGCCACCGCCAGGGTGGAGCCCCCCTCCGACAAGGGCAAGCGGCTCAAGATATACTACATCACCCAGCCCTCCACGAAGCCCCCCACCTTTGTCTGCTTTGTGAACCGGGCGGACCTCTTTCACTTCTCCTACCAGAGGTATATAGAAAACCAGATACGGGAGACCTTCGGCCTCGAGGGCACCCCGATACGCATGGTCATACGCGAGCGGCAGCAGAAGGGGAAAAAGAACTAAAAAAAGCGCCTCCGGGAGTCCCCGGGGGCGCTTTGACGGCCGGAATAAAAATGCAAACCGGCGCCCCGGGAGGAGCGCCGGCAACCGGCAGATTCAGTTGTTATGCACGGCTTACCTTGCCAGAACGCAGACAACGGGTGCACACATTTATGCGCATGGGGGTACCGTCGACCACCGCCTTGACGCGCCGCACATTGGGCTTAAAGGTACGGTTGGACCTCCTGTGAGAGTGGGAGATCTTAATACCAAAAGAAACGCCCTTGCCGCAAATATCGCATTTTGCCATTCTCTGCACCTCCTCGCCTTTAAAGTCACGACCAAAATGATAACATATTGTCGAAGCAAAAGCAATAGCAAAAATCCAACTTTTTGCCGCTGGGGCCGCCGTGGCGACCTGTCCGGCGTTGTTTTTTTGCTCCGCATTATATATAATACTTAATTGAAATCCCGCGGGCAATACCCGCGCAGCTCAAAAGGAAACCTGTTTAATGGACGGAACCCGTTTTCTCGAATATTTCTCTCGCCTGGTGGTGCTGCTGGTGGCCATACCGGTGCATGAGTGCGCCCACGCCTGGGCCTCCTACAAGCTGGGGGACCCCACCGCCAAGTACAGCGGCCGCCTCACCCTCAACCCCCTGGCCCACCTCGACCCCATGGGGGCCATATGCATGATGCTGTTCGGCATCGGCTGGGCAAAGCCGGTGCCCATCGACGTGCGCTACTACCGGGACCGCAAGAAGGGCATGGCCCTCTCCGCCCTGGCGGGCCCCGTCTCCAACCTGCTGATGGCCGCGGTGGCAATGGTCTTCTTCAAGATAAGCGGCTATCTCTACTTCACCCTTGGAGTGGGATCCTACTACCTCTGGTACTTCTTCTACTATGTCACCGCCATAAACATATCCCTCGGCATCTTCAACCTCCTGCCGGTGCCTCCCTTCGACGGCTCCAGGATAATGCTGCTGTTCCTGCCGGAGCGGGTGTATTTTGGCATAATGCAGTATGAGAGGTATATATTCCTCGGCATCTTCCTGCTGCTCTGGCTGGGGGTGCTGGACGCTCCGCTCATTGCCGCCAACAACGCGGTTTTCAACCTTCTCGACTACGCCACCGGCTTTGTGGACCGGGTGGCGGTGCTGGTTTTGAGGTGAAGCGGTGGAGCGGGTGGAGTTCAAACTCGAAAAGTTCCAGGGCCCGCTGGACCTGCTGCTGCACCTTGTGTCGGAGCACCGCATGGAGCTCTGGGAGATACGAATACTCGAGCTCATAGACCAGTACCTCGCCATCATGGGCAGCCTCAGCGAGGAGGAGCTGGAGGGCGCCAGCGAGTTCCTTGAGATGGCCGCAAGGCTTGTGTACCTTAAGTCGGCGGCGCTGCTGCCAAAGCGTGAGGAGGAGGGCGACCCCGAGGGAGAGCTGGTGGGCCAGCTGGTGGAGTACGGTCTCTGCAAGAAGATGGCCGCAAAGCTGGAGGACATGGCGAGAGGCGTGTTTTTGGCCGCCCGTGAGCCCATGCAGATAGACCTGCCGACCGAGTACAACCTCACCCACCAGCCCTCGCTGCTGGTGGAGGCGTATGTAAACTCCACCGGCAAAAAGCCCCACCGGTCCAACCCGGAGGAGGCGTTTGAGGAGATAGTGGCAACGCCGGTGGTCTCGGTGCCCTCCAGGATAATCTTCATCCTGAGAGGACTGAAAAAGGGCACCGCCCGCCGGCTGAGAGACCTTTTTGAGGGCGCCCGGAGCCATGGCGAGGCCATCGCCACCTTTCTTGGGCTGCTGGAGCTGATGAAGGTGCGCCGGGTGCTGGTGGACGATCAGGGTGAGCTCACCCTGATGGGAAGGGAAGCTGGAAAGGATAGGGCGGCAGCCAATGGAGAATAACTACCTAAAGGGCGCGGTGGAGGCGGGGCTGTTCGCAAGCGGCGAACCCATCTCCGCCGGCAGGATTGCAGAGGCGGTCGGGGCGGACCCGGAGCGGGTGGAGCTAATACTGCAGGACATATCCCGGGAGCTGGACGTCAGGGGCAGAGGCGTCTGTGTGCTTCAGCTGGAAGACCGCTACCAGTTCACCACCCGCAACACCTACTCCGGCCAGGTTCGCAATGTGCTGGACAACCGCAAGAACGCCCCCCTCTCCCAGGCCGCGCTGGAGGTGCTGGCCATAATCGCCTACAACCAGCCGGTATCAAGGCCGTTTATCGACCAGGTCCGCGGGGTGGACTCCTCCTCCTCGGTCACCAGCCTTCTGTCCAGGGGCCTCATCGCCGAGGCGGGCAGGCTGGACCTCCCCGGCCGACCGGTGAGCTTTAAAACCACCGACGTGTTCCTTCGCTCCTTCGGCCTCTCCTCCCTCGAGGACCTGCCGTCGGTGTCGGTGGAGGAGCAGGACCCGGAGCAGGGGGCGGACCTGCAGGAGGACTGACCCTTTTCTGGAGGAGCCATGGCACTTTTTCTGAAAATACTGCTGGGGCTGCTGCTGGCGGCGCTGCTGCTGCTGTTGCTGGCGCTGCTGCTGCCGGCCGCCGTGAGCTTCAGCTACCGGCGGGGGCAGCTGCATCTGCGGCTGCGGGTGCTGTTTTTGAGCATCCCGCTCACCGGCACAAGAGCCGCCCGGCGCATGCAGCAGGCGGGGGAGAGGACGCTGGAGGAGACTGTCCCTGAGCTCTCATCCATCCTCAAAAACCCCGGCCTGCTCTCAAAACTGCTGCGGCCGGCGGGGAGGCTGCTCTCAAAGCTGTTTCGGATAATCCGCATAGAGGACCTTTATATATTTGCAGCCGTCACCGGCAGAACGCCCGAGCAGACCGGGACATTGGTGGGCAGAGCGTGGAGCGTGTTTGGCGCGGCGGCGGCGCTGCTGCAGAACATTGTGATGGTGATCTTTTCCGGGGTCACCTTCCTGCCGGATTTTACCGGCGAGCGGGAGGGGGAGCTGGAGCTCTCCGGCAGGGTGAAGGCCCCGCCAATTCTGATTATTGCCGCCCTGGCGGCGTTTGCAGCGCGTCTTCGGGAGCTGAGAGCCACCGGGACGCAGGAACAACCTAAAACCAACCACGCGGAGGAAGGCGCGAGAGTATGAGCAACGAGAATGTAAGCGGCATGCTGGAGGTCACCATCGGCAGGATAAAGGACGTTCTGGGCAGCGAGACGATAATTGGCGACCCCATATCCCTGCCAGGAGGCTCGGTGGCCATACCGGTCAGCCGGGTGTCCTTCGGGTTTGGCTCCGGCGGCACCGACCTGCCCAACAAGGACGGCAGGGAGATGTTCGGCGGCGGCCTGGGCGGCGGGGTGACCGTAACCCCGGTGGCCTTTCTGCTGGCGTCGCCCGCCGGTTCGGTGCGGCTTTTGCAGTTCTCCGACTGCGCCAGCGCCATCGAGAACGTGATAAACTCGGTTCCGGAGACGGTGGACCGGGTGGTGAGCCTCTTTGAAAAGAAGAAGGGGTCCTCCGAGGAGCAGGAGGAGGGCTAATATGAAGGAACGCATCCAGAAGCTGCTCTCCGCCGGAGGCTACTGTTCAAGGCGCCGGGCGGAGGAGCTGATATCCAACGGCAAGGTCACGGTGAACGGCCACCCGGCGTCGCTGGGGGACAAGGCGGACCCCGACCGGGACATAATCGCCGTGTCCGGCCAGCGGGTGCAGCTTTCGGACCGCAGCCAGCGCAGCTACTACATCCTTAACAAGCCCCGGGGATATGTCACCACCCTCAGCGATGAGATGGGCCGCCGCTGTGTGGCCGACCTCATGCAGCAGACCGGCGTGCGGCTCTTCCCGGTGGGCCGGCTGGACCGAGACTCGGAGGGGCTGCTCATAATGACCGACGACGGCGAGCTTGCAAACCGTGTGGCCCACCCCTCCGGCGGCATACGCAAGACATACAGGGTCTCGGTGACCCCGAGGGCCTGGGAGGAGCAGCTCACCCACCTGGCTTCCGGGGTGCTGCTGGACGGCAGGGTCACCGCCCCCGCCTCGGTGCGGGTCACCGGGGATTCGCCGGAAAAGACGGTGTTCGAGATAACCCTCAGCGAGGGCCGCAACCGGGAGATCCGCCGCATGTGCGAGGCGGTGGGCCTCGGGGTCACGAGGCTCAAGCGCACCTCCATTGGCCCGGTGTCCCTGGGCGGGCTGCCGGCGGGGGCCTACCGGGAGATGACCCGGCAGGAGCTAAACGCCCTTCGCAACGCGCTGTCCGGGAGGCAGAAAAGATGATTGAGGTAAAACCGGTGGTGAGCGGCATGCAGGTGCCCTTTTCCTTTGATCCCATGAAGGGGGAGGCCGCCTTCGCCGCCTACGAAAAAGGGCAGTTCGCAGGGTACTGCGTGTACAAAAAGGGGCTCGACACCGTAAAGCTGCTGCGCCTTGAGACCAGCCCAAAGGACCTGCTGGTGGCGGACATAATAGTTCGCAGCCTGCTCTCGGTCTGCGAGGACACCGCCACCTGGGCGGAGTGCGCCGGGGAGGGGGAGATACAGGACTACTGCCGCTTCTGCCCCGCGTTTAAGGACGGGGTCCGTGCCAGGATTTCCGACCTCTACTCCGGCTGCTGCGGTTGACAAGACCGCCGCCAGGATTATAAAATCAAAGGAACGCTTTTATTTAGGAGATTAGTATGCTCAGCAGCATGACCGGCTACGGCAGAGCCACCGGGAGTTTCCCCAAAAGGGAGATAACGGTGGAGATAAGAAGCGTGAACCACCGCTATCTCGAGTGTTCGGTTCGCCT
Organism: uncultured Clostridia bacterium; assembly: GCA_944386255.1. Lineage (GTDB taxonomy): Bacteria > Bacillota > Clostridia > Oscillospirales > Ruminococcaceae > CALXAK01. The sequence goes on along the minus strand of CALXAK010000007.1, from coordinate 2,323 downwards.
GCCGAGGGCCTACGGCTTTCTGGAGGACGGCATTAAATCCGCCGTGGCCTCCGCGGTGCACCGGGGCAAGCTGGAGGTGGGTGTCGCCATCCAGCCAGCAGGGGAGCAGCAGGCGGTGGTGGAGCCGAACCTCCCGGTGGTAAAGGGCTACCTCGACGCCATCAGGACCATGGAGAGGGAGCTTGAGCTGGAGAGCTCTCCCATAAGGGCGCTGGACCTCGCAAGGTTCCCGGACGCCTTCCGGGTGCTGGCGGAGCCGCTGGACGAGCAGGAGGTATCCTCCGAGCTCTCCCGGGTGCTGGAGGAGGCGCTCGCGAGCTTCTGCGCCATGCGCCGCACCGAGGGGGAAAAGCTGCAGGCCGACCTGCAGCAGCGGCTCGAGAGCATAGAGCGGCTGCTGGACGGGGTGGAGGAGCTGGCGTCCGGCTTCCTGCAGAGATACACCGAGCGCCTATACCAGCGCATGCAGACGGTGCTGGAGAGCGCCGATATAGACGACTCCCGCATCCTCACCGAGGCCGCCCTCTACGCCGACCGCAGCGCCGTGGACGAGGAGACGGTGCGCCTTCGCAGCCACATCTCCCAGTTCCGCCAGATAGTGGGGTCGGGAGGACCCGTGGGCCGCAAGCTGGACTTCCTCATCCAGGAGTTCAACCGGGAGGCCAACACCATCGGTTCCAAGAGCAGCGACCTCGCCGTCACCGGCGCGGTGGTGAACATAAAGTCCGAGATAGAAAAGATCCGCGAACAGATACAGAACGTGGAGTAAACCATGCATATAATCAACATCGGCTTCGGCAGCATGGTGTTCGCAGAGAGGATAGTGGGGGTGCTCTCCCCCGACTCCTCCCCAATCAAACGGCTCATGCGGGAGGCCTCCGAGAGGGGCCGGCTCATAGACGCGAGCTTCGGCCGCAGGACCCGCTCGGTGATAATAACCGACTCAGACCATATAATCCTGTCCTCGCTCACCCCCGAGGCCCTGGCCTCCAGAATGAGCGGGGAGTCAGAAGGTATAGAGCATGAAACAGATCGATGAAAGGAGCCTTGTGGTGGTGTCGGGTCCTTCCGGGTGCGGCAAGGACACGGTCATAAGGCGCCTTATGGAGCTGGACCCAAGGGTAAAGCTGTCCATCTCCTGCACCACCCGCACCCCGAGAGAGGGGGAGCAGGACGGGGTGGACTACTATTTTATCAGCGAAGAGGAGTTCAAACGCCGCATAGCCGACGGGGACATCCTCGAGTACAACTTCTACTCCGGCCACTACTACGGAACCCCCATAAAGGAGCTGACCGACCGGCTGGACGGCAGCACCCGGGTGGTGCTGGTGATAGACGTAAACGGCGCGCGCAACGTAAAGCGCATGTTCCCGGACTCCCTGCTGGTGTTTGTGGAGCCCCCCTCCATCGAGGAGCTGGAGAGGCGGCTGCTCGGCCGGGGCACCGAGGACCCCCAGCAGCGAAGCGACCGCCTTCGCATAGCCCAGGGGGAGCTTATGCAGCGCACCCTCTTCGACCGGGTGGTGGTGAACGACTCGGTGGACCGCTGCGCTTCCCAGCTGCAGAGCATAATCGAAGAATGGCAGCGCAGATGATTTTGTCATAATTTTACATACCAAAAGCGAACCGGAGGTAGCAGTATGTTAAAACCCGAAATAGGCCAGCTCCTTGAGGAGTGCTCCAGCCCCTACAGCATTGTCATTGCGGTGGCCAAAAGGTCCCGCGACCTGGCGGAAAAGGCCCAGGAGGAGGGCATCGAGCTCTACGACAAACCCCTCAACGTGGCGATCGACGAGTTCGGCTCCCACAGGGCCATGCCGGTGAGCGGAGACATGCTCCTGAGCGAGCTCTCTTCAAATAAATAACCATCCCCTGGAGGCGGCGTTTATGGATCGTTTCGTTGAAGTGGCGATTGACAACGCCGCTCCTGCCTTTGATAGGCTATATACCTACAGCGTCCCGCCGCAGCTGGAGGAGAGGGTCCGCCCGGGCGCCCGGGTGCTGGTCCCCTTTGGCCGCGGCAGGGCCAGGATGGGCCTTGTCATGGGCGAGTCGGCAGGCCCCCAGCCGGGGGTGGAGGCAAAACCCATCCTGGACGCGGAGCAGGGCCAGCTGGCCCTCTCGGAGGACCTTGTGCGGACGGTGGATTTTTTAAAGCAGCGCACCTTCTGCACCTACGCCGACGCCCTCAGGACGGTGCTGCCCAAAAACAGCCGCCTGGTGGAGCGGGACGGGGGCATAAAGCCCCTTAGTGAGTCCCACCTGGAGACGGCCTACGCCGCCGGTCCGGCGACGGAAAAACTCACCCCCAAGCAGCAGCTGG
>CALXAK010000006.1 GCA_944386255.1 uncultured Clostridia bacterium | reverse complement strand
GCGGGGCCAGAGGATTGTTTGTTTGCATGAACGGCCGACCCCCGAGGCCTACACGGTGTCCCCCCTCGCCGCTCTCCCGTGCTAAATGCTGGGGGCAGCGGTAACCGGGTCCAACCTCGCCTACTGCAACTTTATACTCATGCCTCTCGCCGGGGCGATGGGGGTGTTCCGCTATGCCCACAAGATGTCCCTGCCCATTGTGTCGCTGCTGGTGGGCTACTGGGTGGCCTACGTCATGCAGACCTCGGACGGGCCCTTCTTCTACGCGGTGCTCTACTTCCTGTTCACCCTGCTGGGGGCGCTGCTGGGGGTTATAATCCAGCGCAGCTTCTTCGGTCAGAAGTCCACGAGGGCAAAGAAGATCCTGGCCATCGTGTCCACCGCCATTGTGGGTGTGGCGCTGATTGTGGGGACGGTGCAGTATGTGGGCAATCCCATAGTCATGTTCATATCCCTCTACCGCTCCAACCAGTATGTGGATCAAAACTACCCGGACAAGGACTACGACGTAAACTACACCTACTACGACATGAACACCGGCAGCTACATCTGCTCGGTCACCGACGAGGGGGAGCTGGTGCTGGAGCTCTACTACAAGGGCGGCGATATAACCGCTGCCGCCCCTCCGGGGCTTTGAGCCGGGAATAAAAGCCGCCGCGGGCCATCCTGCCCGCGGCGGCTTTTTGTGGGGGAAACTAACCCAGCTCCTCAAACTGCTGGTTTTGGTGCTCCAGGGTGTTGAGCACCCACTCCCCTGTCTCGGTGTCGTAGTCCCAGACTATGAGCACCTCCTCGGTGAGGTGTTGGGTGTCGTTTTCCGCCTCAACATAGTAGTAGCCCACATGCTGGTAGTCCAGCACCCGGTTGGTCTGGACGTTTTTAAAGTCGAAATAGGTGATTACAAAGCCGTTTTCCCGAAAGTAGTCGCAGTCCTGCACCACCTGCTGGGCCTCGCTCACCACCGGCGGGTCCATAAGGCCGGTGCAGCCGCAGAGCAGAAGGGCCAGCGCCGCCGCGAGGGCGGCGGCAAAAATTCTCTTAAATCTCATAGCCAATTCAAAACCTCACCCCGGGATTGAGCTCGGAGGGCGTCCTCCAGTCTATGCCGGCGAGCTTTAAAAACCTCTTTTTCTCCCTCCAGTAGCGGTGGGGGAACATCCGCTGGACGTTGAGCTTGCCGCCGCTCTCGTCGGTGAGCAGGTTGTAGACCTTCTCCTCCACCGAGTCTATGACCGAGAGGTAGCCGTCGGTGAGCTCCACCGGGTCGTACTGCAGCCGGTCCCGGCCGGTGTGCAGCGCCTGCTTCATCACCGCGTCCACCCGCTTTGCGGGCAGCAGCTTTTTGGCGCGGTTTTTGAGCTCCCCGCAGTCGTCGTCCTTTATGTAGTTGCGGGAGACCACCGCGTTGTAGAGCCGGTCCAGCGCCGCTTCCTCACTGCCGCCGAAGCTCTCGAGAGCCTGCAGCTCGCAGAGGAAGGCCTTTTCGTAGTAGTCGGCGGCCAGCCTGCGCCTGCCGCTCAGAAAGCTCGAATCTCCGGCGGTGTCGTACACCTCCGCCCGGTCCTCCAGCTTTTCCAGCGAGTCGGCGGGGGCGGACTCGATGAGCTTTACCATGCGTGCCACCAGCCCCGAGGTCTTCCACTCCCGGTGGGCCTCCTCGTGGGAAAGTATCTCCTCGCGGATGCTGAACACCGAGTCCAGCAGAGCGTCGTAATCCATAGGTAAGACCCCTCCAAGAGCGCTTATGCCTATTGATTATATACCAAAATCCCCCTGCTTGCAAAGCTGACGGGGTATGCCTTTTTACAAAAATGTTGTATTATTCTGAAAAGGGGTGATGGCATGTCCCGTGAGGAGGCCGCAAAGGGCGACCTTGCCGCGGCGTCGGCGGCGTTTTTCTGTTATATCCTGGCGAACAGCATCGCCTATTCCATATTCGGCCGCCTTCTCGGCGAGGGGGCCGCGGCCCAGATGCTCTCGGCCGTCGCCGCCATGGGCGCGGCCTTTCTGGTGCTGGGCCGGGACGGGAGCCTGCCGGTGATGCCCAAAAACGCCCTTCAGCCGGCGGCGGCCTGCCTTTTGATGCTGGCGCTGCTGGCGCCGGTGCAGCTGCTCAACCGGGCGGCGCTCTGGCTGCTGGGGGTCTTAGGCATATCCTCCCCCGCCGCGTCGCTTGCGCTGCCGGGGGACGCCATGGGTGTAGCGCTGGTTGCCACAAAGAGCGTGCTGCTGCCGGCCATCCTGGAGGAGCTGCTGTTCCGCGGGGTGCTGCTGGGCCGCCTTCGCCGCCACGGCAGAGGGTTTGCGGCGGTGGCAAGCGCCCTCTTCTTCACCCTGCTGCACAGCTCCCTCGCCGGTCTGCCCGGTATATTCCTGCTGGCGGTGGTGTTCGCCCTGGTGGACATGCGCTGCGGTTCGCTGCTGCCCTCCATGCTGATGCACGGGCTCAACAACCTGCTGGCCATACTGTTTGCTAACCTGCCGGGCGGGGCCGCGGAGGCTGCGGGTTTTGCGGCCCTGCCCCTTTCGGCGGCGGCTGTGCTGGCGCTGCTCGCCCTGCGCCCTCGACTGAATAAACTGCCCGCTCCGCCGGAGAAGGGGGAGGGCCTCTCCCCCGCTCTCATCTTCAAAAGCCTGCCCGCCATGACCTTTGCGGTCTTTGCGGGGATACTCATTCTCCGACTCTGCACTCTGGAGGTACAGCCATGACCCGGGACGAGGGATATATGCAGCTCGCCATACGAGAGGCGAAGCTGGCGATGGACGCCGGAGAGGTGCCGGTGGGGGCGGTGGTGGTGCAGGGGGACCGGGTGCTGGCCCGCTGCGGCAACCGCCGGGAGAGGGACGCCCGGCCCACCGCCCACGCCGAGCTGCTGGCCATTGAGCAGGCGGCTCTGGCGCTCGGGGACTGGCGGCTAACGGGCTGCGAGCTGTTTGTGACGCTGGAGCCCTGCGCCATGTGCTCCGGCGCGGTGATGGCCTCCCGGCTGCGGCGGGTGGTGTTTGGGGCCTTTGACCCGGACTACGGCTGCCTTGGCAGCGCCGCCGACCTCACCCGTCTGCCCGGCTGCACCCTGGAGGAGCTGCTGGGAGGGGTGCTGGAGCGGGAATGCCGCCAGCTGCTGGACAGCTTTTTCAAAAAAAGGCGCGGCGGCTGACAATTTAAAATGCGAATGTTGTTGACAAATGCGGCGGTCATGTGCTATCATACTTTTTGCCCAATTCGGGCGGTTATCTGCGCCGCTAGCTCAGCTGGATAGAGCGTCTGGCTACGGACCAGAAGGTCAGGGATTCGAATTCTCTGCGGCGCGCCAAACCCCGAGCAGTTCTGCCCGGGGTTTTTTGTGTGCAAAAAAGGAGCGGAGGGCCGGTCCGGCTCTCCGCTGCCTGTCAAACCCTCTTTACCAGCGCCATGGAGCGCTCCACCAGCTCAAGGGCCTCACGGGTGAGCTCGGGGGTGAACCTCGGCACCGGGCCCAGCTGGGCCGCGTTGTAGCCGGAGGCCACGTTGGCCATCACCGCCACCCTGTCCGGGCTGTTGCCGCTGGCATAGGCGTACATGGCGGCGCCGATGGAGCAGTTGCCGCAGCCGGTGGGGTCCACGCTCTCGCCGGTGGGGTCTATGGCGGGGCAGAACCAGGCCCCGTCCCTGGTTATGGCATAGGAGCCCTTTTTGCCCACGCGGTAGAAGCAGAGCTCGTTGGTGATGCCCCGCAGCAGCTCGATGGCGTCCATCTCGTTGGCCTTGGGGATGCCGAATATCTGCTCCACCTCGTTGCTGTTGATGGACCACATCTCGGGTATGGGGGCCACCTGCTTTATCCGCTCCGGGTCCCGGGCGCGGTGGTTCGCCTCCCACATTATCTTGGCGCCCACCCGGTTCGCCGCCCGGCGAAGCAGACTCCACTGGACCGAGTCGGTGTCCTGGTAGATGGAAAACCCGGCGGTGTCCGGGCAGAGAGCCCGCTCCAGGTCGTCCGCCTTGGGGTGCATGTAGCCCAGTATCTCCCCGTCGTAGCGGGGGTCGGACATGGCCACGTTTTCGTATAGCCCGTCGTGGGTGTACCTGAGGTAGTGGGCCGGGATGGTGTCGGAGGTGAGGGGGGCGTAGTCGGCGGTGACGCCGTTTGCCTCGAACCAGTCGAGATACTCCCTCGCAAAGTTCCTGCCGAGCTTTGTGACCAACGCGCAGTCGGGGGTGAAGATGCGTATGCCGGCCAGGGCGAAGAGTCCGGAGCCGCCAATCTTGACCTCGCTGGTGTTGCCGTTGTCGTCCACTATGACGTCGCAGTTCACCTGCCCGACGGCCAGATATTTTGCCATTGTCATCATCTCCCTTTTGGGTTTATTGTCTATTTGCTCTCCTCTTTGCAGCCCATGCGGGAAAGGAACTGCTCCACCTTTTGGAAGGTGGTTATGCCGCCCCGGGGACCCGCCACGGTGGCGGCCATGTTGGCGGCCGCGTTGGCGTAGCCCACAGCCCTTTCGGGGGCCATGCCGGATATGGTGGCGGCGAGGAAGGTGGCGTTAAAGGTGTCGCCGCAGCCGGTGGTGTCCACCACCTGCAGGTCGTAGGCCGGGATGTAGGTGTCGCCGTCCCGGGTGAGCAGCCGGCAGCCGTCCTTGCCGAGGGTGAGCAGGATGACCTGCACCCCGAGGTCAAACACCTTGCGGCAGAACTCCTTCATGGACATGTCCCCCCGGAAGCGCTCGGCGGAGTACTCGTTCATGGAGACGATGCTGGCGCAGGAGAAGAAGTCCTGCCAGTCCTCCCGCCAGGAGTTGGACTCGGCGTCGTACATCACGGTGACGCCGCTCTCCTTCAGCTCCCGGAGCAGCTGCTTTGCGCCCTTTACGGTGCGGTCCATCCAGAGGGTGGCGTAGACCGCCCTTGCCCCCATGAAGAAGTCACGCTGCTGCTGGGTGAGCTCAAGGGGCTGCTTGTTGCCCGAGACGCAGACGATGGACCTGTCCCCGTCCGGCAGGCGGAAAACCAGGCACTTGCCCTCCTCCACCCCCGGCTTTCGCACCACCATGGAGGTGTCCACATGGTTGCGCCGAAGGTCCTCAAAGAGGAAATCGTACTGGGGGTCGGCGCCGTTGCAGTCGAAGCAGTAGGTCTTTACCCCGTAGCCCGCGCAGACGCAGGCCGCGTTTGCTATCATGCCGCCGGCGACGGTGCCGGCATATTTCGCGCTGGTCTTGCCCCCGGCGGACGGCCAGTAGGCCACGTCGTAGTTTTCGTCTATGTCGGCGCTGCCGACAAAAATGACATATCCCTCCGTTTGGGCTCCCATGCTCTCCTCTTTCCCAGCGGCAGGCGCTGAAGATGATAAATTGAAGATTTTAACCAAAAATTTTCGGCTAAAACCCTGAATATTATAGCACCAGCCCAGTAATTGTGTCAATTTGATAACAGCGCGGTTGAAATGGCGGGTCGCAGCAGGTATACTTAAATTCATTGCTCGAGCCCTTTTTGGAGGTAGGATATGGAATTTCTCAGGTTTCTTGAAGGGCTGCGAAGCCCGCTTCTCGACCAGGTGATGGGGTTTTTGACCCACCTCGGCGGGGAGGCGGCGTTTATGGCGCTGGCGGCGGCCGTTTTCTGGTGCCACAACAAAAGGACCGGCTATTTTCTGCTGATGACCGGCTTTCTCGGCACGCTGCTCAACCAGTTTTTAAAGCTTGTGTTCCGGATCCCCCGCCCCTGGGTGCTGGACCGGGAATTCACCATTGTGGAGAGCGCCCGGGAGGGCGCGTCCGGCTACTCCTTCCCCAGCGGCCACACCCAGAACGCCGCCGGGACCTTTGGGGGGCTTGCGAGGGCGGAGAAGAACCGCCGGTTCCGGGCGCTGATGCTGGCGCTGGTGGCGCTGGTGGCCTTCTCACGGATGTACCTCGGGGTACACACCCCCCTGGACGTGGGGGTGTCGCTGGCGACCGGGGCGCTGCTGGTGCTGCTGCTCTACCCCGCCTTTCAGCGCTGGTATGAGAGCCCCCGGGCCATGAACCTGCTGCTGGGGGGGATGGCGCTGCTGGCGGCGGCCTACACCCTGTTCTGCGAAACCAACCCCTGGCCGGCGGACATAGACGCCCAGAACCTCGCCTCGGGAATCAAAAACGGCTACCTGCTCACCGGGGCGGCGGCGGGAATGCTGCTCTGCTACAACCTGGACCGGCGGTATATAAGGTTTGAGACGGCGGCGCCGCCCGCCGCCCAGGCGGTGAAGGTGGCGGCGGGGCTCTGCCTGCTGGTGGGGCTGAAGGCGCTGCTCAAGCCGCCGCTCGCGGCGATCTTCGGCGGCCACCCGGCCGCGGACGGGCTGCGCTACTTCCTGGTAGTGGTGTTCGCCGCCGCGATGTGGCCCATGAGCTTCAGGTGGATATCCTCACTGTTTAACAAAAGGAAAGAAATATAAAAAGGACAAGGAGACGAGAGATGAAAAAGGTTCCCCTCATTATCGACACCGACCCGGGCGGCGACGATGCAATAGCCATCATGATGGCAAAGGGCTGCGGGATGTTCGACATAAGGGCAATATGCCCGGTGAACGGCAACAGCCCCCTGAGGGACACCAAGCGCAACGCCATGGACCTCGCCTGCTACTACGACATAGACACCCGGGTAGCGGTTGGGGCCAACCAGCCGCTCTACAGAGGGCTCATAACCAACAGCAACTTCAAGCGGGTGGCCAAGATGCTGAAGAAGGACGGGGAGGACGACTTCCAGTACGGCGGGCAGATGTTCGACTTTGCGTTCCCCGCCCCCACCAAGGAGTTTGACCCCCTGCCCGCCTGGGACGTGATATACGAGGAGGCGGTGAAGGCGAAGGGCGAGCTGGTGATACTGGCCATAGGCCCGCTCACCAACCTGGCGCTGGCCCTCGGCAAATACAGCGACCTCGCCCCCCTCATAAAGGAGATCGTGGTGATGGGCGGCTCGGCCTACGCCGGCAACCACACCCCCGTGGGGGAGTTCAACGTGCTCATCGACCCCTGGGCCTTTGCAATGGTGCTCAAGTGGGGCATCCCCTTTAAGATGGTGGGGCTCGACGCCACCGCCCAGGCCTACCACACCCTTGACGAGCTAAAGGAGATGGCGGACATGGACACCACCATCGCCCCCATGCTGAAGACGGCCTACGACGGGGTGGTGGCCCGCTCCAACGACCCCAACTTCCCGCCCCACCTCAAGGGCCGGACGGTATACCACGACGCCCTCGCCATGGCCTGCCTCATCGACCCCGAGGTCTGCAGCTTCCGGCACACCCGGGTGGAGGTGGAGCTCTCAAGCCCCATCGCCTTCGGGCAGACGGTGGTGGACAAGCGCCCCGCCCTCACCGCCGGGGAACCCAACTGCCTTGTGGCGCAAAAGGTGGACCGCGAGAGGTACCTCGAAATCGTGCTGCGCTGCCTTGAGGCGTTTAAGAAGGAGGAGAAGTAGATGAGCGAGAGAATCCCCGTGATACTGGACGTTGACACCGGCGTGGATGACGCCTTTGCGATAATGCTGGCCCTTGCCAGCGACCGGCTGGAGCTGCGGGCGGTGACCACCGTCCACGGCAACACCGACCTTGAGGGCACCACCGACAACACCCTGCGGGTGCTGGAGCTGCTGGGCCGGCCGGAGATACCGGTGGCGGCAGGGGCGGCGCACCCGCTTATAGGCTTCTACTCCCCCATCCCCTTCGCCATGCACGGGGAGAACGGCCTTGGCGGAGCGAAGCTGCCGGAGTGCAAAACCGCAAAGGCCCTGGACATCCCCGCCGTGGAGCTGATGGCAAAGGTGGTGCGGGAGAGCTCCCAGCCGGTGTGGCTGGTGGGGGTAGGTCCCCTTACCAACATTGCGGTTTTCCTGCACTGCTACAGCGAACTGCGGGAGAAGCTCGCGGGCATCGCCATAATGGGCGGCGCGGCCTACTCTGGCAACGCCTCCATCGCCGCCGAGGCAAACATATACCACGACCTGCACGCCGCGGCAATGGTGTTCAAGGCCGGCGTGCCGCTGGTGATGTGCGGGCTTGAGTGCACCATGGGCGCATACATCACCCCCGCCGAGCGGGAAAAGCTGGCCCGCACCGGCGGCCGGGTGGGCAGCTTTGCCTACGACTGCCTCGAGAGCTACCAGAGGGTGTATGTGGACGACGCCGGGTTCCCCGGCTCCGCCATACACGACGGCGTGCCCCTCATGTACATCGCCCACCCCGAGAGGGTCAAGGCCACCCCTGCCTTTGGCGAGGTGGACGTTTGGGGCGGCGTGACCATGGGAGCTACCAACATAGACTACAACGGCAAGGTCTCCGGCCGGGAGTGCAACATGACCGTGGCGGACTGCATCGACCGGGAGTGGTATGTGGCCGAGATAATCGCCGCCGCCCAAAAGCTCGGGAACTGAGCGGAATTTTGGGCAATATTCACGGTTGACTTTGCCGCAAAAAGCTTTTATACTTTATTGCAGCATAGGTTTGTTATTTGAGGTAACGGCTTTGATTAACATGAGCTTTGCGTACTACTTTTACTTTTACTTTACTATGAACGCATAGTAGGGTAATTTGTGGTGCGCAGAGCAGAAGTCCTAAACCAGGGATGCGGCACAGGTTACGCCTGTGCCGCATTTTTTGTTTGAGTTGGAGGAGAAGAAGATGATAGTTATCCTGAAACACGGCGTGCAGCAGGAGAAGATGGAGGGGCTTGTCAACTGGCTAAAGAACCAGGGCCTCGGGGTGCACATATCCGAGGGGAGCTTTCAGACGGTGCTGGGGCTCATAGGCGACACCAGCGCCGTGGACATGGACCTCATCGGCAGCCTCGGAATCGTGGACTCGGTAAAGCGGGTCTCCGACCCATTCAAGTGCTGCAACCGCAAGTTTCACCCCGCCGACACGGTGGTGCAGGTTGGGGACGTAAAGATCGGCAGCGGCAACTTCTGCATGATAGCCGGGCCCTGCTCGGTGGAGTCGGAGGAGCAGATTGTTGAGATCGCGCTGGCGGTGAAGAAAGCGGGGGCCCAGATGCTCCGGGGCGGCGCCTTCAAGCCCCGCACCTCCCCCTACGAGTTCCAGGGTCTAAAGGCCACCGGCCTCGACCTGCTGCGGGTGGCGAGGAAGGTGAGCGGCCTGCCGATTGTGACCGAGATAATGGCGGCAAAGGACCTGCCGCGCTTTGAGGACGTGGACGTGAGACAGGTGGGCCCCCGGACCACGCAGAACTTTGACCTGCCGCGGGGGCGGGGCCGGCTGCGCAAGCCCATTCTGCTCAAGCGCGGCCTCGCCAACACCCTCAAGGAGCTGCTGATGAGCGCCGAGTACATCATGGCCGGGGGCAACGAGCAGGTGATACTCTGCGAGAGGGGCATACGCACCTTTGATGACTACACCCGCAACACCCTGGACCTTGCGGCGGTGCCCATGCTGCGGGAGCTCACCCACCTGCCGATAATTGTGGACCCAAGCCACGCCACCGGCCTCGCCCGCCTTGTGCGGCCCATGGCTCTGGCGGGAGCGGCCTGCGGGGCGGACGGGCTGATAATAGAGGTGCACAACGACCCCATGCACGCCCTCTGCGACGGGGCCCAGTCGCTGCGGCCGGAGGAGTACGCCTCCCTCGCCGAGGATGTGCGGCGCATACGGGAGGTAGTGGCAGGATGACGATTGGAATTGTGGGGCTCGGTCTCATTGGCGGCTCCTTTGCGAGGGCCTACAAGGAGGCGGGCTGGGAGGTCCTTGCATTCGACACCGACCGCCAGGCTCTGGAGTTTGCCCGCCTTGCCGGGGCGGTGGACGGGGAGCTGCTGCCAAAGGAGCTCTCCCGGTGCCAGCTGGTGCTGATATGCGTATACCCCGAGGCGGCGGTGGAGTACCTGAGGCAGAACGGCGGGCTCATCGGCCCGGGGCCGCTGGTTATGGACTGCTGCGGCACAAAAAGGCGGGTGTGCGAGGCCTGCTTCATACTGGCGGAGCGCCACGGTTTTACCTACATGGGCTCCCACCCCATGGCCGGCACCCACAACTCCGGTTTCAAGTATTCGAGGGCGAACATGTTTAAGGGCGCACCCATGGTGCTGGTGCCCCGGGATTTTGACAGCATTGAGCTGCTGGACCGAGCCAAAAAGCTGCTGGCCCCGGCGGGCTTCGGCAGGTTTTCGGTGACCACCGCCCGGGAGCACGACGAGATGATAGCCTTCACCTCCCAGCTGGCCCACGTGGCCTCCAACGCCTATATAAAGAGCCCCACCGCCCGGCGGCACAGGGGATTTTCCGCCGGGAGCTACAAGGACATGACGAGGGTTGCCTGGCTTAACCCTGAGATGTGGGCGGAGCTGTTTCTCGAAAACTCCGACTGTCTGATCTCGGAGCTGGACACCTACATCCAAAACCTCGCCCAGTACCGCAAGGCCATGGAAAACGGCGACCGGGAGCTGTTGGTGCGGCTGCTGGACGAGGGCAGGAGACTCAAGGAGGAGGTCGACGGGCGATGAATAGAATCAGGGTCGAGGCCTCGAGGAGCTACGACATACTGGTGGGCCGCGGGCTGCTGCAGCGGTGCGGGGAGCTGGCGGCGGAGGTCTGCGCTCCCGGCAGCGTCATGCTGGTGTCGGACAGCAACGTCTACCCCCTCTTCGGCGGCGCGGTGGAGCGCTCCCTCGAGGGCGCCGGCTTCCGGGTGCAGAGCTTTGTCTTCCCCGCCGGGGAGGGCAGCAAGAACCTCTCCACCTACGGACAGCTGCTGGAGGAGATGGCCCGGACGAGGCTCACCCGCTCCGACCTGCTGGTGGCGCTGGGTGGCGGGGTGGTTGGCGACCTTGGCGGCTTTGCCGCCGCCACCTACCTTCGGGGCATCCCCTACATCCAGCTGCCCACCACCCTGCTGGCGGCGGTGGACTCCTCGGTGGGGGGCAAGACCGCGGTGGACCTGCAGAGCGGCAAGAACCTGGCGGGCTGCTTCTACCAGCCCTCGCTGGTGGTGTGCGACGCGGACGCTCTCGCCACGCTGCCGGAAATGGTGTTTCGGGACGGCTGCGCCGAGGTGATAAAGTACGGCATGCTTGGGAACCCCGAGCTGTTCCGGCGCCTCGAGCAGGAGGACGCCCGGGACTGGACCGAGGAGATAATATCCGTCTGCGCCGGCATGAAGAGGGACATTGTGGCGGAGGATGAGTTTGACAAAGGCAGGAGGATGCTGCTAAACCTGGGGCACAGCTTCGGCCACGCGGTGGAGCTCTGCAGCGGCTACTCGGTGCCCCACGGAAGCGCCGTGGCCATTGGCATGGCGATGATAACTAGGGCGGCGGCGGCAAAGGGCTGCTGCTCCCCCCTGCTGCCGGGGCGGCTCTCGGCGCTGCTGGAAGCCAACGGCCTGCCCACCAGGTGCGGCTACGGGGCGGAGCAGCTCTTTGAGGCGGCCATGCAGGACAAGAAGCTCACCGGCAGCAGGATGCACCTGGTGGTGCCGGGGGAGATAGGCCGATGCGAGATAATGGAGATGCCCGCGGGTGAAATGATGGACTGGCTGCGGGCGGGAGGTGCCGAATGACCGAGCTGCTCTCCCCCGGGCCGCGCAGCGGCTGCGTCAGGGTTCCGGCATCAAAGTCCCAGGCCCACCGGCTGCTAATCTGCGCGGCGCTGGGGCGGACCCCCTGCCGGCTGCGGCTGCAGGGGCCGGGGGACGACATAATGGCCACCGCCCGGTGCCTTTCGGCGCTGGGGGCGCAGGTGGAGTTTTTTGAGGATGAGATCTCGGTAAAACCTATTGCCCGCACCCCCGACGGGGAGCTGCTGCTGCCCTGCCGGGAGAGCGGCTCCACCCTCCGGTTCCTGCTGCCGGTGGCGGGGGCGCTGGGGGCGAGGGCGGTATTTGAGATGCAGGGCAGGCTGCCGGAGCGGCCGCTGGCCCCCTTTGACCAGCTGCTGCGGCGGCAGGGCATGAGCATAGAGCGGCGGGGCAACCTGCTGCTGTGCAGCGGGAGGCTGCGGCCGGGGGAATTCTCCCTCCCCGGCAACCTCTCCTCCCAGTACTTCTCCGGCCTTATGCTGGCGCTGCCCCTGCTGCCCGGGGACAGCAGCATAAGGGTGCAGGGAAGGCTGGAGTCCGCCCACTATGTGGAGATGACCGAACAGGCGCTGGCCCTCGCCGGGGTGCAGCTCCTCCGCCGGGAGGACGGCTACCTCCTACCCGGCGGACAGGAGTTCTGCCTGCCCCACGCGGTGGAGGTGGAGGGGGACTTCTCCTCCGCGGCCTTCTTTCTCTGCATGGGGGCGTTTTCGAGGGCGGGCATCGAGGTGCTGGGTCTCTCAGGGGACTCTCTGCAGGGGGACCGGGAGATCCTTGCGCTGCTAAAGAGGTTTGGGGCACAGGTGGAACCGCTCCCCGGCGGGGCGAGGGTGAGCCGCGGGGAGCTCCAGGGCTGCCGGATAGACGCCTCCCAGATACCCGACCTGGTGCCGGCGCTGAGCGCTGTGGCGGCGGGAGCCGAGGGCTCAACCGTCATATACAACGCCGGGAGGCTCCGGCTCAAGGAGTCGGACCGGCTGCAGACGGTGACGGCAATGCTGCGCTCCCTGGGCGGCCGGGTGCGGGAGCTGCCGGACGGCCTCGAGATAGAGGGTTCCGGTTCTCTGCCGGGCGGCCGGGTGGACAGCGCCGGCGACCACCGCATAGCCATGAGCGCGGCGGTGGCGGCCTGCGCCTGCCGCGCTCCGGTGGAGATAGACGGGGCGGAATGCGTATCAAAGAGCTACCCCGAGTTCTTCTCACATCTCTCGTCTCTCAAGGAGGAAAGCGCATGAGCAGCAGCTACGGCCAGAACCTAAGGTTCACCATATTCGGCCAGTCCCACTCCCCCGCCATTGGGGTGACGGTGGAGGGCCTGCCCCCCGGGGAGCGGGTGGACCTTGAGGCGCTCGCGGCATTCATGGCCCGGCGGGCGCCGGGCGGAAAGGCCTACTCCACCGCCCGCCGGGAGCGGGACCTGCCGGAGATTCTATGCGGGCTAAAGGGCGGGGTGACCTGCGGGGCGCCGCTGAGCGCCATCATCCGCAACACCGACACCAGGAGCGGGGACTACGCCCCCCTCGCCAGCACCCCGCGCCCCGGTCACGCCGACTACACCGCCGCCGAAAAGTACGGCGGCGCCCAGGACCCGGCCGGCGGCGGGCACTTTTCCGGCAGGCTCACCGCGCCCCTTTGCATTGTGGGGGGCATCTGCCTGCAGCTGCTGCGGCGGGAGGGGATAGAGGTTATGGCGAGGATTCTCTCGATCGCAGGGGAGAGCGACCTCTCCCCCTTCGACCGGCCGGTGGACCCGGAGGGCTTCCCCGTCCTCTCCGCCGAAGCCGGGGAGAGGATGCAGCGGGCGATTGCCGAGGCGAAGGCCGTCGGGGACTCGGTGGGCGGAATTGTGGAGTGCGTGGTTCTTGGCGCTCCCGCCGGGCTCGGCGACCCCATGTTCCAGGGAATGGAGAACCGGCTGGCAGCGGCGGTGTTCGCCATACCGGCGGTAAAAGGGGTGGAGTTTGGCGCCGGGTTCGCGGTTTCCGGCATGCACGGGAGCGAGAACAACGACCCATTTGAGCTGCGGGAGGGCCGGGTGGTCACCCGGAGCAACAACTGCGGGGGGATACTGGGGGGCATCACCACCGGCATGCCTATTGTGATGCGGGCGGCCTTCAAGCCCACCCCCTCCATCGCCCGGGAACAGGACACGGTGGACCTTGAGACCATGCAACCTGCCAGAATTCAGGTGGGTGGCCGCCATGACCCCTGCGTGGTGCCGAGAGCGGTGCCCTGCGTGGAGGCTGCGGCGGCGGTGGCGGTGTACGACGCGCTGCTGGAACAGAAAAAGTATAGGAGATGAGCAGGATGGACATAGCCGACTACAGGAAGGACATAGACCGTATAGACTCCCAGCTGCTGGAGCTGTTTGCCCAGCGCATGGAGGTGGCAAAGGGGATAGCGCAGTACAAAAAGCAGCGTGGGCTGCCCGCTCTGGACCCGGCGAGGGAGCGGGAGAAGCTGCTGGCCATAGCCGAGGCGGCCCCGGCGGAGCTGCGGGACTACGAGGTGTGCCTCTACTCTTTGATGTTTGAGCTGAGCCGCAGCATACAGAACCGGGTGCTCATGAGGGACTCGGAGCTCACCCGGCGCATCTCGGACGCCATTGAGTCCACCCCGAAGCTCTTTCCCGCCAGCGCCACCGTGGCCTGCCAGGGGGTGGAGGGGGCCTACTCCCAGATAGCCTGCGAGAGGCTTTTCAAGCTGCCCAACGTGTTCTACTTCAAGAACTTTGAGGGCGTGTTCTCCGCCATTGAAAAGGGGCTCTGCCAGTTTGGGGTGATACCCCTTGAAAACAGCACCGCCGGGTCGGTGAACAAGGTGTACGACCTAATGATGAGCCACAACTTCTCCATTGTGCGCAGCGTGCGGCTGAAGGTGGACCACAACCTGCTGGCGAAGCCCGGCACCAAGCTCGAGGACATAAAGGAGATCTACTCTCACGAGCAGGCCATAAACCAGTGCGGCGAATTCCTCTCCACCCTGCCGGGGGTGCGGGTGATACCCTGCGAGAACACCGCCGTGGCGGCAAAGCGGGTGGCGGAGTCGGAGCGGGGGGACGTGGCGGCCCTCTCCTCCCGCTCCTGCATAAAGCTCTACGGCCTCGAGTGCCTCAAGGGTTCGGTGCAGGACGTCGGCAACAACTTCACCCGCTTCATCTGCATTGCAAATGACCTGCAGATCTACCCCGGCGCCGACCGCACCAGCCTCATGATGGTGCTGCCCCACCAGCCCGGGTCGCTCTACAAGGTGCTCTCGAGGTTTTACGCCCTGGGCATAAACCTCAACAAGCTGGAGAGCCGGCCGCTGCCGGAGCGGAACTTTGAGTTCATGTTCTACTTTGACCTGGAGACCCCGGTCTACTCCCCCGAGTTCATAGAGCTGATGGCGGAGATTAAGAGCATCTGCGAGGAGTTCTCCTACCTCGGCAGCTACAGCGAGGTGGTGTGATGGGGGGATACGGGCTTTTGGGCCGAAAGCTCGGCCACAGCTACTCCCCCGCCATCCATTCGCGCCTTGCGGGCTACAACTACCAGCTCTATGAGCGGGAGCCGGAGCAGCTGGAGAGCTTCCTGCGGAAGGGCGGGCTCTCGGGGATGAACGTGACCATACCCTACAAAAAGGCGGTGGTGCCCTTTCTCGACAGCCTCTCCCCCGCCGCCGGCGCTCTCGGGAGCGTGAACACCATCCTCCGGCGGGAGGACGGCAGCCTCTTTGGGGACAACACCGACCTCTACGGTTTTCTCTCCACGGTGAGAAGGAGCGGAGTGGACCCGGCCGGCCGCAAGGCGCTGGTGCTGGGCAGCGGCGGTGCGTCGGTGACGGTGTGCGAGGCGCTGCGGCAGCTGGGGGCCGGGGAGGTGAGGGTCATCTCCCGCTCCGGGGAGGACAACTACCGGAACATCTCCCGCCACCACGACGCCGAGATAATAGTGAACGCTACCCCGGTGGGCATGTACCCCGGCAACGGGGAGAGCCCGCTGGACCTCTCCCCCTTTTCCCGGCTTTTGGGGGTGTTTGACCTCATCTACAACCCGGAGCGCACCGCGCTGCTCCTGCAGGCAGAGGAGCTGGGAATACCCGCCTTCGGGGGGCTGCACATGCTGGTGGCCCAGGCCAAGCGCAGCTGCGAAATCTTCACCGGCCGCGACATCCCGGACGGGAGGATAGACGAAATCCGAGAGGAGCTCTCCCGGCAGATGCGCAACATTGTGATTATAGGCATGCCGGGCAGCGGCAAGAGCACCATTGCGGGGCTGCTGGGGGAAAGGCTGGGGCGGCAGGTCCTGGACTCGGACCAGCTGGTGGAGCAGCTGGCCGGAAGGAGCATACCCGAAATCTTCTCCCTCGAGGGGGAGGAGGGTTTCCGGCGCCGGGAGACCGAGGCGCTGCGGCAGCTGGGCGGGCTCTCGGGGGCGGTCATCGCCACCGGGGGCGGCTGCGTCACCCGAAAGGAGAACTACCCGCTGCTGCACCAGAACGGGCGGATAGTCTGGATAACCCGCGGCACCGAAAAGCTCCCCCGGGAGGGAAGACCCATCTCCCAGAGGAGCGACCTTGACGAGCTTTTTGCACAGCGGGAGCCGCTCTACCGGCGGTTTGCGGACTGCGTGGCAAGCAACGACGGTTCGCCGGAGCAGACGGTGGAACAGATAATTAAGGAGCTATGATGGCAATGAAGCTGCTGATAATAAACGGGCCCAACATTAACATGCTGGGCGTAAGGGAGCCCGGCATATACGGCAGCCGGACCTACCGGGACCTTGTGGAGTTTGTGTCCTCGGCCTGCCGGGAGGCGGGGGTGGAGGCGGAGTTCTTCCAGTCCAATCACGAGGGGGCAATTGTGGACGCAATACAGGGTGCCCTTGACCGGGTGGATGGTATCGTGATAAACCCCGCCGCCTACACCCACACCAGCGTGGCCATTCTGGACGCCCTCAAGGCGGTGGATCTGCCGGCGGCGGAGGTGCACCTGTCGGACGTGAGCTCCCGGGAGAGCTTCCGGCAGCTCTCCTACCCCGGCATGGCCTGCAAAAAGACCTTTATGGGGCTCGGTTTCGAGGGCTACCGGCAGGCGGTGCTGTTTTTAAAGGAATACATCGAAAGGCAGGGGGCTTAAAGCTCCCCTGCCTCGCCTTTTCTTATGCTCCCGGCAAGGTCTTTAGCCATGCCGAGGGCGTTTTTCATGTCCTCGTCGGTGTAGACCGGCCAGGGCCCCGGCTGGGAGGCGTTGTAGCCGGCGGAGATGTTGGCCGCGGCCAGGGTGAAGGCCGGGTCGTGGGTCTCCTGCCAGGCCCACATGGCGGCGCCGGTGGAGCTGTTGCCGCAGCCGGTGGGGTCCACCGTGGGTTTTATGTCTATGGAGCGGCAGAAGAGCGCGCCGTTTCCGGTGACCGCATAGGCCCCCTTCTTGCCCACCCGGAAGAGGCAGAACTCCCCTCCCGCCTTGATTATCTCGTTTATGAGGTCCTCGTCCTGTCCCCGGGGGATGCCGTATATGCTGGAGGCCTCGAACTCGTTGAGGCTCCACATGCCGGCGATGGTGGCGGCGGTGCGCACCCGGCCCGGCTCCTCGGCGGGGGCTCCGCCGTAGCGGGCGAACATCACCTCCCACATGAAGCCGAGGCCGTACCTTTCCCGCAGCCTGCCCATGGCCTCAAACAGCCGACGGTCCGCCTTGTAGGTATGGTGGTAGATGGCCTTTGTGTCCGGGTCCAGCGCCCGCTCTATGTCGTCGGGGCGGGAGGCGAGGTAGCCCAGCTCGTAGGTCATGGGAGGGCCCTCGGTGGCATTGACCGAGTCGTAGTTGCCAGCCTCCTGAAAGGTCATGTGCACATGGGGGGTCTGCTCCAGCAGATACTCCACCTTGCCGTCCGGGATCTGGTTGGCCTTGAGCCAGGGCAGAAAGCCGTTTTTAAAGTCCTCCCCCACCACCGCGTGCAGGGAACAGGAGCGGGTCCAGAGCCGAAGGCCGGAGAGGGCGTAGAGCGAGTGTCCGCCCGGGAGCCCGCGGCTGATGCTGCCGTCGGTGTGCTGAACGTCGTCGTAAAGTATGCTGCCGAAGGTTAGATACTGGGACATCGCGTAACCATCTCCTAAACTGGTTTTATCCTTTGCAGAGCTTACAGCTCCTGCTGGTCGTCAGGGATGAGGGAGGCGTCGGTCTCGATTGCCTCCACCGAGAGCATCACCCTTCTCTCCAGCACCGCCATCAGCACCGCTATATAGATGTTGACCGCCGCCTCAAAGATGAGCGCCCAGCCCAGCACGGCGAACAGCAGGCTCCTGGTGCCGAAGGGGTCCACCAGCATCACAATGCCCGCGCCGCAGGAGAGGATGGCGGCGAGAAGGGTGAGGTACCAGCCCCGGTAGCCCAGCTGCTTCTGGCGCAGGGCGTAGGCGAGGTCGATGCTGCCGTGGAACAGCAGCACCACCGCGAGGAAGATGACCACAAGGGAGGTGAGCTCCTCCGGGTCGGTGAACATCCAACCGCCCACAATTATGAGCAGCACCCCCATGCCCAGGCGGAACCCGTCCCTCATGCTGCGGCTGTCGGTGCGGAAGTAGGAGATTATCTCCACAATTCCATAGACTGCGAGCGAAGCGCCGAGTATGGCGGGGATGAGCCGGGACACAAGGGGCTGGAAGAACACCAGCAGCACCCCCAGCGCAGCGCAGACCAGCGCCGCACCCAAAAGCGCGAAACTAAGGTTTTTTATAAACAACTTCATTTTTTGCGTCCCCTTCCCTGCTCCCGCAAAGGGCAGAATATACAGTTTACCTGTATTAATTATATATTTTTTGTCCCATACTGGCAATAGCTCTGCCCCGGCGGCGGGTTTGTTGACAGTGATTTTGGCCGGGGATATAATTTAGGCAACCATCACCCGCGGGAGGCAGTTATGCAGTACATACAAAAAGCTCTGGTTTTGGACGGCAGCGCCATGGACCGCTCCCTCATGCGAATAGCCCACGAGATAATAGAGCATAACGACAGCGACGCGGGGCTCCGCTTTGTGGGCATCCGCCGCCGGGGGGTGCCGCTGGCGAAACAGATTGCGGAGTATGTGAAGAAGTTCTCCGGGGCCGAGGCCCCGGTGGGAGAACTGGACATAACCCTCTATCGGGACGACCTCACCGAGCTCTCGGACCAGGCCACCGTGAACACCTCCGAGCTGAGCTTCGGCGTGAGCGGCAGGCCGGTGGTGCTGGTGGACGACGTCATCTACACCGGCCGGACCGCAAGGGCGGCCATAGACGCGGTGATAAAGCAGGGGCGGCCCTCCTCCATACAGCTGGCGGTGCTAATAGACCGGGGCCACCGGGAGCTGCCCATACGGCCGGACTATGTGGGCAAAAACATCCCCACCTCCCGCCACGAGCTGATAGCGGTGAGGATACCGCCCATAGACCAGAAAAAAGAGGTTGCGATTTTAGAGCAGAAGTAAGGCTCTGGCAGCGCCCGGAAAGGCTCCGGGCGCTTTTTTGCAGCCGTCTGCACGAAAAAGGAGGCTTACATGCAGAAGCTTGAGCGGGAATTCTTTGCCCGGGACTGCCTGGAGGTGGCCCCGGAGCTGGTTGGAAAGCTGCTGGAGGTGCCGGGTGAGGGCGGGCCCCGGCGGCTGCGCATAACCGAGGTGGAGTGCTACCGCGGGGAGCAGGACACCGCCTGCCATGCGAGGTTCGGCCGCACCCGGCGCAGCGAGGTGCTCTACATGCGCCCCGGCACCCTCTATGTCTACCTCTGCTACGGCATACACAGCCTGCTCAACGTGGTGACCGGGGAGGAGGACCAGCCCCAGGCGGTGCTGATAAGGGCCTGCGAGGGGGCCCCGGGCCCCGGCAGGCTCACCAAGGCTCTCGGCATCACCACCGCCCTAAACCGCCGGGACATCGAAGACGGTGTGCTGTGCTTCCTGGACGACGGCGCGAAACCCGAGCTGCGGGCGCTGCCTAGGGTGGGCATCGGCTACGCGTCTGCGGAAGACCAGGCGAGGCTCTGGAGATTTTCCGCGTCAAGTTGACCAAAATTATGGGCGGTGCTATACTGACTTTAATAATAATACCCAAATAATGAATATGGAGGCTAATATGGGCAACACTGTTTCGCAAATCTACGGCGTCATGACCATGGAGGACATAAAGCTCTGCCAGGAGCTGGGGGTGGAGCATGTTGGGGTGGTGTTCGGCAACAGGATGTTCGCCGAGGACCACCAGATGACCTGCGAGCAGCTCAGAGATTTCTACGCCGCCTGCCCCAAGGAGATGGTGAAGATAGGCCTGCAGCTCAACACCAACCTCGACGAGGTGCTGGCGGACCTTGAGATCTTCTGCCCCGAGGTGCTGCACCTCTCCGGAGACCCCAAGGACTTCCCCCCCGAGGCGGTGGCCACCATACGTGAGAAGCACCCCGGCGTCAAGATAATGCAGGCGGTGCCGGTGGACGTCTCCTGGAAGCTGAGCGAGGTAAAGGACAAGATACTCGCCTTCATAAAGGCCTACGAGCCGGTGAGCGACTACTTCCTGGTGGACTCGGTGAACAGCAAGGTGGAGGGCATTGGCGCCACCGGCGCGGTGCACGACTGGGAGATAGACAAGCTCATTGTTGACAACACCCACATTCCTGTAATAATCGCCGGCGGCCTTGACGCCTCCAACGTGGCTGACGCCATAAGGGCCTCCCACCCCTATGGTGTGGACTCCTACACCCGCACCAGCTACCCCAAGGACCACCCCGGCCCCCGCGGCAACGGCAAGGACCCGGAGAAGCTGCGGGCATTTGTGCAGCAGGTAAAGAACGCCTGAGCTCGCATTTTAAGAGGAGGGGAAGGAAAGATGCAGTATAGAGATTTTGGAACAACAGGAGTAAAGGTGTCGGCCCTTGGCTTCGGCATGATGCGCCTGCCCACCCCAGACGGGGGCCAGGGCGGCTTTAGCCGCACCGAGGTGGACGAGGAGGCGGCAATCGCCAACCTGCGCCGGGCCATAGACGCTGGGGTAAACTACGTTGACACCGCCTACAACTACTCCAACGGCAAGAGCGAAATCATCACCGGCAAGGCCCTAAAGGACGGCTACCGGGAAAAGGTGAACCTCGCCACCAAGCTGCCCATTTGGGAGGTAAAGTGCGAGGAGGACTTTGACCGCATACTCTCGGAGCAGTTTAAAAAGCTGGATGTGGACCGGATAGACATGTACCTCATCCACAGCCTCTCGAGGGACAAGTGGGAGAACGTCTGCCTCAAGTACGACATCCCCGGCAGGATGCTGAAGGCCAAAGAGAGCGGGAAGGTGCGGTTTATAGGCTTCTCCTTCCACGACGACCTTGAGACCTTCAAAGAGATCGTGGACTGCGGGACCCCCTGGGATTTCTGCCAGATACAGCTAAATTACCTGGACACCGAGAACCAGGCCGGTTTGGAGGGCCTTCGCTACGCGGCCTCCAAGGGCATGGGGGTTGTGGTGATGGAGCCGCTGCGGGGCGGCTACCTGGCCCGGGTGCCGGAGCAGGTGGCCGAGGTGTTCCAAAAGGTGGGCAAGACCCCTGTAGAGGGTGCCCTCGACTTCCTCTGGGACCTGCCGGAGGTGTCGCTGCTGCTCTCGGGCATGAGCGCCATGCCCCAGGTGGAGGAGAACCTCACCTACGCCGCCAGGAGCTCGGTGGGTATGCTGAACGCCGAGGAGAAGGCCGCCGTGGAGCAGGCCGCCCGGATGATGGCCAGCGCCGCATCGGTGCCCTGCACCGGCTGCAACTACTGCTCGGTCTGCCCCAAGGGCATAGCCATCCCCAAGATTTTTGAGACCTACAACAGCTATGTGGCCGGCGACGGCGGCGCCAAGGGCGTCTACCACAGCGAGGTGCCCAAGTTTGGCGCCAAGGGCAGCGAGTGCATAGGCTGCAGGGCCTGTGAGAACATTTGCCCGCAGCACATCAAAATAAGCGAGTGGATGCCGAAGATTGACCTGCTTTTCGTGTAAAGCCATTTTGCTTTAAAAGCAGCATTAAACAACAGCAAACAGAATTTGAGCGCCCCCGGCGGAATCCGCCGGGGGCGCTCTTTTGCGGTGGCAGAGCCGGAATTACTCGGCTACATACCACTCCCAGGTGTTGTCGTTGAAGCTCACCGACATATCGGTGTCGATGCCGGCGAGGCGGGTGGTGTGGGCGGCATAGGAGTAGACCGCCGTGACCGGGATGACCACCATCTGGTCATGCATGTACTGCTGGTACTCCATGACGTACTGCAGCTTCTCCTCCTCGGTAGTGGCAGAGGATATCTTCACCGCCATCTCGTGGTAGGTGGGATCCTCGGTCTTAACAATGGAAGTGTTGATATTGGTGTACTCGAGGTTGCTCTGGAAGTAGAGCGGGTCGAGGCTGGGTGGGCCGCCACCCATTATGGCGTCGTAGTTGCCGCCGTGCATCTCGGAGTACATGGTGCCGATATCCAGCTGGCTCACCTCAACGTTGATGCCGATGGCCTCCAGCTGCTGCTCGATTATGGTGGCAATCTGGGCGCGCACACCGGAGGGAGTGGCTATCTTGAGGGTGTAGCTGTAGTCCCAGCCGGCCTCGTCCAGCAGAGCCTTGGCGCCCTCGGGGTCGTAGTTGGACTTGAGGTCGTTGTTGTAGAGTTCGCTGCCGTAGAGCTCGACGCTCTCCACCGCCACAGCGCCGCCGGAGAAGAGCTGGTCAACGATCAGCTGCTTGTCGATGGCCATGTTGATGGCAGTGCGCACGCGGGCGTCGGGGATCTTTTGGTTGCTGATGCAGAAGAACCAGAGGTTGTTGGGCAGTTCGGAGGTCTCCACCGTGACGGTTTCCACCGCATCGAGAGCGGTGGCCTCATCGGTGCTCACGGCCGGGTAGCAGTAGTCGATGGAGCCGGACATGAGAGCGGAGGCAAAGTTGCTGGAGTCCATAACCACGATAACAAGGTTGTCGAGGCTGGAGACGCCCAGGTGGTAGTAGGGGTTGGGGGTGAGGGTGAGGGTGCTGTTGACTATCTCGCTCTCCACCACCCAGGGACCGGAGCTGACGGGCTGGGTCCAGAAGTCGCTGGCGGCGATTTCGGCGGCGCTCATGCCCTCAAAGCAGTGCTCCGGCAGCACATAGAGGTACCGCTGATAGCTGTTGAAGAAGGTGTCGAAGGTCATGGGCTCCTTGAAGGTGATCTCCAGGGTGTAGTCGTCCAGGGCCTTGAAGCCGAACTCGCTGCTGCCGTCCCAGAGGCCGGTTTCATCGGTGCCGGCTATCATGACACAGAACTTGGTGTAGTCGGGAGCGCCGAACTCCTCGGTGGCCATGAGCTGGGCGGAAAACACCCAGTCCTGGGCGGTGACGGGCTCGCCGTCCGAGAACTTGGCGTCCTCCGAGAGCTTGAAGGTCATGACCGTCTTGTCCTCGTTGATCTCCCAGGACACGGCTCCCCTCGGGGAGTAGCCGTCGGCCTCAACGTTCACCAGCTTGTCGTAGATCTGGGCCCAGACAAGGGTGCCGTAGTTGCCGGCGGTGCACCAGTAACCGGGGGTGAGGGTAGCCCAGCCTCCCGCAATGGCGTAGGTGATGGTACCGCCCTCGGCGGGGGTCCCGCTGCCGGCATTGGGGTCTTCATTCTCGGTGTTGGTCTTGCCGCAGCCGATCATGGAGACCACAAGAGCAAGTATCAGGATGGCGCTGAGGATTCTTTTTGTCATCTTCATTCTCGTTTCTCCTTTTTAGGATTTTTATATCTTTGGGCCCGGAAGGTCATTCCGGCCAAAAACATGCAACATAGTGTCCGGGGGCTCCGCAGGCCACAAGATCCGGGTGCAGCTGCTCGCACTTGCTGCCGGCCAGGGGACAGCGGGTGCTGAAGGCGCAGCCGGCGGGCGGGTTCATGGGGCTTGGGACATCCCCCTGCAGGATTATGCGCTGGCGCTTCTGGTCCACGTCCGGGACCGGGATTGCCGAGAGCAGCGCTTTGGTGTAGGGGTGCTTGGGGTTGTTGAAAAGCTCGTCCGCGTCGGCTATCTCCACAATGTGCCCCAGGTACATCACCGCAATGCGGTTGCAGATGTAGCGCACGGTACTGAGATCGTGGGAAACGAAAAGATAGGCGGTACCCAACTCCTGCTGCATGTCCTTCATGAGGTTGAGCACCTGGGCACGAACCGAAACGTCCAGGGCGGACACCGGCTCGTCGCAGACCACAAAGCTGGGGTTGGATATCATGGCCCTTGCTATGACCACCCTCTGGCGCTGGCCGCCGCTCATCTCGTGGGGGAACTTGTTCATGTGGTCGGCGTTGAGGCCAACCTTTTTGAGCATCTCCGCCACATGGTCCCGCCGGTAGCGGGGCTCGCCTATTTTAAAAGTGTCGAGGGGAGCCCTTATTATCTTTTCGATGGTCATGCGGGGGTTGAGGGAGGCGAAGGGGTCCTGGAATATCATCTGCATGTCCCGGCGGATGGGGAGCATCTTCTTGAAGCCGTAGTTTACGATGTTTTCGCCCTTGAAGTAGATGTCCCCGGCGGTGACGCTGTGGAGCTTGAGGATGGTGCGCCCCAGGGTGGCCTTGCCGCAGCCCGACTCACCCACAAGGCCCAGCACCTCGCCCTCGTTGATGGTGAAGCTCACATCGTGCACCGCCCTCAGGTAGTTGCCCTTGGGGTTGCCGTACTTGCGGTGGATGGCAAAATATTTTCTTATGTGCTCCACTCGGAGCAGTTCTTTCTGGGCGTTCATCTGGCGCTCACCTCCTGGGTCTCCCCCACCCTCCAGCAGCGGACCCTGCGGTTGCCGCCGAGCTGCACCAGCGGCGGCGCCGCCTCGCGGCACCTGTCGGTGCAGTAGGGGCAGCGGTTGGCAAACCTGCAGCCGGAGGGCATGCAGTTGAGGTCCGGAACGGTGCCCTCAATGGTGGCCAAGCGCTCGGTGGTCTGGTTGAGCCTGGGGATGGAGTTCATAAGCCCTATGGTATAGGGGTGCATGGGGTGGTGGAATATCTCCTTGACGCCGTCGTACTCCACAATCTCCCCGGCATACATGACCATGACCTTGTCGGTGGTCTCGGCCACAACACCCATATCGTGGGTGATGAGGATGATGGCGGTGCCGAGGTTCTGCTTTATCTCGAGGATGAGCTCCAGAATCTGGGCCTGGATGGTGACGTCCAGGGCGGTGGTGGGCTCGTCCGCCACCAGCAGCGACGGATTGCAGCTGAGAGCCATGGCGATCATCACCCTCTGGCGCATTCCTCCCGAGAGCTGGAAGGGGTACTCCCCCATCCTCTGGCGGGACTCGGGGATGCCCACCTTCTCCAGCATCTCCACGCAGATCTCAAAGGCGTTCTTGCGGCTTATCTTGTTGTGGGCCATCACCATCTCCATCATCTGGCGGCCGATGGTGTGCACCGGGTTGAGGCTGGTCATGGGCTCCTGGAATATCATGGAGATCTCCTTGCCCCGCACCTCGCGAAACTCCTTGTCGGTGAGGGTGGTGAGCTCCCGGCCGTTGAGCTTTATGCTGCTGCCCTTGGAGAGCTCGCTGCTGCCCTTGGGAAGCAGCCGCAGGAGGCTGGTGGCGGTGACGCTCTTGCCGCAGCCCGACTCACCCACTATGCCGAGGATCTCTCCGCGGCTGAGCTCAAAGGAGACGTCGTGCACAGCGTTTACCCTGTTGTCCTTGCCGTTTATAAAGTTTATGCCGAGGTTTTCAACCTTGAGCAGGTGTTCCGACATTGCAATCTCCTCCTATCTCTTCATTCTGGGGTCGAGGGCGTCGCGTATGCCCTCGCCCACAAAGTTGATGCTGACCACCGTGATTATGAGGCAGATGGCGGCGGGCACCCATATCCAGGGGTAGGAGTAGAGCACCACCACGTTCTGGGCCTGGTAGATGATGTTGCCCCAGGTGGAGGTGGGCAGCTGCACGCCGGCGCCGAGGAAGCTGAGGGAGCTCTCGGTGAGGATGGCGGAGGATATCTGGAAGGCCACGTTCATCCAGAGGGGGGCCACCGAGTTGGGCAGCACGTATCTCAGGATTATAGTGAGCTCATTGCTGCCGCCCACCTTGGCCGCCTCCACATACTCCATCTTGCGCACCGACAGCGCCCGGCTGTAGACCAGCCTCGCCGGCTGGGGCCAGCCGAGGATACCGATGAGCAGGATGAGGATGGGCAGGGAGTTGCCGAAGATGGCCACCATCACCAGCACGATTATCATGGACGGGAAGGACATGAAGATGTCGGCGCAGCGCATTATCACCGTCTCGGCGGCTCCCCGGTAGTAGCCGGCAATGAGCCCAAGGGGCAGACCTACCGCCACGCTTATGGCGGTGGCGAGGATGCCCACCAGCAGGGATATCCTGCCGCCATAGATGAGCCTGGAGAGCAGGTCGCGGCCGACGGTGTCGGTACCGAGGATGTGCTCCGCCGAGGGCGGCCCGTTGAATACCGCGGTAATGGAGTAGGGGTCGAGGTCCATTATCATGGGCAGGAACACCACCAGTATGACCTCCAGCATCACCACAAAGAGACCTATGCAGGCGAGGCGGTGCCTGCGGAACCTCTTGAAGAAGCCGGAGGAGCCGTTTGATTTTTTGTTCATTTAAGGTGAGCTCCTTTCTTAGGCTTCCGCCGAGATTCTGGGGTCGAGGTAGGCGTAGATGACGTCCAGGGCGATGTTGGTCACGAGCACCACCACCGCTATGATAACGGTTATGCCCATTATAACGTTGTAGTCGCGGGAGCTTATGGAGGTGACCATGAGGCTGCCTATGCCGGGCCAGGCGAATATCTGCTCGGTGACCACCGCGCCGCCGATGACATAGGGTATGGAGAAGCCCAGCTGGGTGACAATGGGCACCAGGGCGTTGCGCAGCACATGGGAGATGGTTATGCGCCACTCGCTTATACCCTTGCTGCGGGCGGTCTTGACATAGTCCTCGTTTATGCACTCCAGCATACTGCCCCGGGTCTGCTTTATGTAGCCGCCGCTGGACTGCAGGCTGATTATGAGCGAGGGCAGCAGCAGGTGCTGCAGCAGGTTTGAGAGGTTGTGCTCCCCCGGGCCCCACATGCCGCTGGCAGGCAGCACCCCCAGCTTCACCGACA
>CALXAK010000005.1 GCA_944386255.1 uncultured Clostridia bacterium | reverse complement strand
GGGTCGCCCGGCCCGGCATGGGGCTGCCGGGGAGATATGCTGCGAGGGCACAACCTGAGCATGGGCAACGGTGGAAAGAGTAACGGGTTGCCCGGGTTTGCGCGAGGTTCTCCCGGAAGGGCGCTCCGGCAGTGGTAGGGTGGAGCGTGGCCTCCGCAGGGAGGGCGCTCCGGGTCGCCCGGCCCGGCATGGGGCTGCCGGGGGGCGGCGCTGCTCCGTCCCGGAACGGTGGGTGCGCGGGTGGCGCTGCCGTCTGGTCCCGGAATCTACAGACGGTATATTACGGCGAGGATATAACCAGGGCTCCGGCCCGCCGCCGGGGCCGCCGCCACTGGACCCATGCAGCCTGGGCGGGGCGCTGCCGGGTACGCTGGCCCCCTCGGCTGGCTGCGCCGTGGGAAACGCCGCCCCGGCTGGCCCTGGCTCCCGGGGGCTGGCAGCCCCCTATTCATTGGTATTTATATTATATAATAGTCACCCAAAAGGTCAAATTAGCGCAAAAGGCCCCGCGGGGCTTTACTTTTGCCACGCCTTGGGGTTATACTATAGCAAGTCTGCCGGCAAAAGGCGACAACATTTTGGCAAGAGGTGCTATTTAAATGAAGAAGTTTTTGACGGGAGTGCTGCTGGTGCTCCTATCGGTCATGCTGATAGCCTGTGGTCAGCAGAGCAACCCCTCTGACGTGGGCTCCGGCATCTCCTCCGACGAGATAGACGCCTACTCCAAGGAGGGAGAAGGCGGCGAGGGCGCGGTGGAGATCTCCGGCGATGTGACCTATGACGCTTACAACCCCCTGACCGGCGAGTACGACATGGCCAGCGACCTTGTGGGCAAACGGCCCATTGCGGTGTCGGTCAACAACATCGTCGACTGCCTGCCCCAGTACGGCATCGCCGACGCGGACATCATCTACGAGATAGAGACCGAGGGCGGCATCACCCGGCTGATGGCGGTTTACTCCGACCTTCGCAGCATCGAGAAGATCGGCTCGGTGCGCTCGCTGCGCGACCAGTTCATGCAGTGTGTCTACCCCTTTGACACCATCATCGTCCATATAGGCAGCTCGGTCTACGCAAAGAAGTACATGTCCATGTACAACTACCAGACCATCGACGCCGACCGGGTGCTGTCGGTCTTCTTCACCGACCAGTCCCGCGTGGGCATCTATGACAGCGAACACACCAAGTTCACCAGCGGCGCCTCCATCTACGAGGCCATCGACTCCCTCGGCTTTGAGACCGACAGCTACAACGAGTACCCGGCCTTCAACTTTGTGAGCCCGGAGGAGACGGTGGTGCCCACCAGCGGCGTGGCCAACACCGTGAACTACGACTTCTCCCCCGGCTATGACGGCGACTTCAGGTACGACGAGGCCACCGGCAAGTACCTCAAGTGGCAGCACGGCGACCAGCACATGGACGCCGCCACCGGCACCCAGCTGGCCTTTGACAACCTGTTCATCGTGCTGGCCCCCATCGAGGTGATCGACAGCGTGGGCTGCGTTGAGGTGAACTATGAGGCCGGCGGCACCGCCTACTACATCTCCCAGGGCCACTACCAGGAGCTCACCTGGAGCAAGCCCTCCTGGTCCTCCAACTTCAGCTTCACTGTGGTGGAGACCGGCGAGGAGCTGCAGGTGAACACCGGCACCACCCACTTTGCGGTGATCCGCACCAGCTACGCCGACAGCGTGGAGTTTGGCGCGTAAGCCCCGGCGGCTGTGGTTTTGGTCCGCTGATTTCAGAATTTGGAGCGTCCCCTTTTGGGGGCGCTCTTTTTTTGCCCCAGCTGCGCCGGGGAGAAATTACATTTAGTATATTAAACCTTTGTTTATACGAATTGGCGGAGCCGCGGTTAAAATCGGTTCCCCCGGAGCGGCTGCAGCGGCCTGTTGCAGCAGGGAGCCGGTGCGCGCCGGGGAAACCGGTGGCGGGCAGGGGCGGCGGTCTTTGAGGGAGTGGGAGGAGGCCGCGCCCTGTGCCGCGGGGTTAGCGCCGCAGCGCACGGGAAGCTATCCCGTGGCCCGGGGAAGGTGAAATAGGGAGTGGAAGACTGAGCCGTCCCTCCGTCTGCACCCCGGAACCGGCCAAAATACCGCCCGCTCGCAGAGGGAGAGAGGGAGGATTAATAGCGCTGCCCCCGGGGATTGAAGATTTACAGCCGGATGCCTCCGCCCGCCGCGCCGGAGAGAGGAAACTCTGCCCCGCGGCGCAATGTGATTGAGGGCTGCGAACAGCGCCGCGGTGCGGAGGTTACCCGCTGCGTTGCAGAGATTCCCCTGCGGCCCGGAAGTGGTAGAGAAAGGGGGAGAGGGGGGGGGCAGCGCCGGGTTTTATCTTGTGCCCCCTGCCCCAAAGCCGGCTCCGGTGTTGTTCACCTGAAGGCCGGCAGGCGGCAACGCTGGCCGGGAGCGCCGCTGATTGAGGCGAATTTTGGCCCAAAACTGCATATTATGGGCCAAAAAGCGCCAAAAATACCAGCAAAAGTATAATTGACATTGTAAAATACATAATGTATAATCCAATGCGTAAAATTGCTGTCAGCTATTTTTAGGAGCCGGGGAAACCCAAATATTCCATCCCTGTGGGCGAGAAATATGGGCCGCGGCGCCCGTCCCGCCGGAGCTTTGCAGCTGCAGGACCGCTCCCCTCTGCGGTAGAGCTT
>CALXAK010000004.1 GCA_944386255.1 uncultured Clostridia bacterium | reverse complement strand
TCGCCGTCGGCGGGGTCGGCGGGGGCGGAGCACCCGGCCAGCAGCCCCAGCGCCAGCGCCAGCACCATCAGTACCGATAGAAACTTCTTCTTCATATTCATATTCCTCCGAATATTTATAAGCAATTGTTGCTTTATGTGCATAATTATACACGAGTATACCGGAATGTAAAGCCGCAATAGCGCACAAAAATGCCGGCGGGAATCCGCCGGCAGCTTGTCGAGACTGCACAAAACTCGGCCTGTTTGCTCAGAATTTGAGCCCCTGCATACGGTCGAAGGCCTCCCCCAGAGCATCCAGTCCCACCGTGCAGGCTATGCGGAAGTGGCCCTCCCCCTCGCTGCCAAAGGCGCTGCCGGGGGTCACCAGTATGTGGGCCTTCTCCAGCAGCTGCCGGCAAAACTCCCGGGAGCTAAGGCCGGTGGCCTCAATGCCGGGGAAGAGGTAGAAGGTGCCTCTCGGGGGCAGGAGGCTGAGGTAGGGTATGGCGGCTATGCGCCCGGCGGCGTACTCCACCCTCTGCCGGTAGACGCTGCCGTAGCACGCCCCCAGCTCCGCCCTTAGGGCCAGCGCCTCTATGGCCGCCCGCTGGGAGATGGAGGGGGTGCTGTAGCAGAGCGCGCCGTTTATGTCGCTCATGGCCTGGATGAGAGGGGAGGGGGCTATTATGTAGCCCACCCTCCAGCCGGTCATGAGGAAGTTTTTGGAGAAGCTGTTGAGGGTGACGGTGCGCTCCGCCATGCCGGGCAGGCAGCGGATGGGCAGGTACTCCCCCTCAAAGAAGTAGTAGGTGTATATGTCGTCCGCCACCACCGCCAGGTCCTTCTCCCTTGCCACCCGGGCCAGCATCTCCAGGGTCTCCCGGCCGTACACCGCCCCGGTGGGGTTGTTGGGGTTGTTGAATATCATCGCCCTGGTGCGGGGGGTTATGGCATCCCGCAGCCGCCGCTCGCTTATGGCGTAGCCCTCCTGCTGATAGGTGGGCACAAACACCGGCTTTCCCCCCGCCAGCTCCACCTGCTCCCGGTAGACCGAGAAGTAGGGGGAGAAGATTATCACCTCGTCCCCCGGGTCCAGCATGGCCAGCATCACAAGGGCCATGCCGAGGCAGCTGGAGGCGGTCACCAGCAGCTGCTCCCCCGGCACGCTCTCCCCGTGGTCCTCCCGCCAGGCCCGCAGTATGGCCTCGGCGAGCTCCGGGTCCCCCTTGGGGTCCCCGTAGTGGGTGTAGCCTTTGAGGGCGTCCGCCCGGGCCCGCTCGATTATCCGGCTGTCGGTTATGAGGTCGGTGTCCCCGACGCTCAGGTCTATAAGGTCGGGTATGCTCTGCTTTGCGCTCTTGTTGTAGCTTATGCCCTCCGGGCCCTGCTTCTGCCGCCGCTTTGCCACAAGTTCCATGGGTTCCTTCCCTCTCTCAGCCCTCCACCGTGGGTATCACGGTGGAGGCGTTGGGTATCACATATATGCTCCTGCCCTTTATGTCCGCCGCCTCAAGCAGCTCCTCCATGCTGGAAAAGGCCCGCATCCCCATTGGCTCCACCTGGGAGGAGGGGATGCTGGTCAGCAGCAGTATCCGGTAGCGCTGGGCCTGCTCGCAGTTCAGAAAGAATATGTACCCCGGTATGGTGAAGCTCTCCCGCAGCCGCCTTTCGATGGTGCCGCCGGTGAGGTCCTTTATCCAGTCGAAGTACTCGCTGGGGCCGCCCCCTTCCCGGGCCTCGATGATCAGCGCCAGGGTCCCCCCGGGCTTCAGGCAGAACTCGGCGTTGTCAATCGCCTTGGTGCCCTGGTAGAGGGACATGTCCTTGGGGTAGCCGCCGCAGCTCGCGATTATCATGTCCGCCCGCTCCGGCACCGGCACCCGGTAGATGCGGTCCACCTCCCGGCAGGCCCTCTCCCAGGAGCGCAGGTAGTGGCCGGAGTAGATGCCGCAGAGCTTCATCTGCTCGTTGTGCACAAGGTTCACCATGAAGAGGTGGGGCATCATCCCCGCCGCCTCGCACATGTCGAGGTTTAAGGGGTTGCCCTCCAGCACCCCGTTGCCTATGAGAGGGTTGGTGCGCAGCTCCTTCGGGTCCAGGGCCATGGCGTGGTTGTGCCGTATGGTCTCAAGGCCGCTCACCCCCGGCAGTATGCTCTTGCGCCCGCCCCCGAAGCCCGCCATCACGTGGTGGGTGCAGGCCCCGAGGCAGACCACCCGGTCCGCCTTTGCGGCGATGGGGTTTACATAAAGGGGGGTGCCGTAGCTGGTGGCGCCCATGTACACAAGGTCCTTCTGCAGGCAGTCGTGGTTCACCACCCGCACCGTCTCGTATATCCGGTCGGTCACCAGCCTGCGCAGCTCCTGCTGGTCCCCGCCTGTGTGGGTGCCGTTGCTCACCAGAATGGTTATGTCCCGGGGGGACAGGCCGCACGGCCCGGTCATGTAGTCCACAAGGTGGGGGATCACCAGGTCCTGCCGCATCCAGAACCGGGACATGTCGCTTATTATCAGCGCCACCTTCTGGCCCGGCTGCAGAAAGCCCTTTAGCGGCTCGCTCTCAATGGGGTTCTCCAGCGAGCGCCGCAGCGCCCCCGGTATGTCCTCGAGGGCGGGGGTGTGGTTGCCCTTCAGCACCCCCAGCACCTGCCTCTCGTCCAGCTCGGCGCTCACAAACCCGTCGCCGTAGGCAAAATCATATCTGGTCATGGGCTGCCTCCTCGCATAAATATGCATTGTTTATGTATTTTAGCACCATGACTGCCGGTTGTCTACCGGTAATCTGCATTTTTAAACAGAAAAACGCCGCCGGGGAGCGCTCCCCGGCGGCGGGACGCCGTCAGTTCTGGTCGTAGAGCTTTGCAAGGCCCCCCTCGGCGGTCTCCCGAAGGCTCGAGTGGATGGCCCGGCCGGTCTCGTACATGGTCTTGACCACAAGGTCAAAGGATATCTTGCGGCTGTCGGTGAGGAAGCGGGCGAGGGACACGGCGTTTATCGCCCGCATGGCCGCCACCGCGTTGCGCTCAATGCAGGGTATCTGCACATGGCCCCGCACCGGTTCGCAGTTGAGCCCCAGGTGGTGCTCCATGGCCACCTCGGCGGAGTACTCTATCTGGGGGAGCAGCATGCCGTAGAGCTCCGCCAGCGCCGCCGCCGCCATGCTGCAGGCGGTGCCTATCTCGGCCTGGCAGCCGCACTCCGCCCCGCTTATGGAGGCATTGTGCTTTACAATGTTGCCTATGAGGCCGCCCACCGCCAGAGCGTTTATTATCTCCTCCTCCCGGTGCCCCTGGTCCCGGGCCCAGACCAGCACCGCCGGCAGCACCCCGCAGGCCCCGCAGGTGGGGGCGGTGACGATGAGGCCGTTGGCGGCGTTCTGCTCGCTCACCCCAAAGGCGTAGGCGCAGACCATCCGGTTCATCCGGTCGTACTCGTCCTCCTGCTCCGGCCGGCCGTTGAAGAGGGTTATGGCCCGGCGCTTCACCCCGAGCCCGCCCGGCAGGGTGCCGGAGCGCCTTATGCCCTCCTCCACCGCGGCGGTCATAACCCCCCAGACCTCCCGGAGGTAGTCCCGCAGCTCCGGTTCCCGGCGAAAGACGTAGTCCGAGAGCCGGAGGTCCTCCCGGCCGCAGAGCTCGATTATCTCTCCCAGTGTGTTCTCGGCGTACACCTCCGGCGGGGCAAGCTCCCGGCGGCCCTGCACCGAAATGTCCCCGCCGCCGATGCTCATGGCCCGCATGAACCCCACCTGCTCCCCGGCCTTAAAGCCCTTTATGTCCAGGGTGTTCTCGTGGGGCAGCTCCGCCGTCTCAAGGTCCCACACCACCCGGCAGGGCAGGGGGGAGAGGCATTTGATTATGGCGGAGTCGGTGCCGTGGCCCCGGCCGGTCTTGGCGAGGGAGCCGTAGAGGGTCACCTCAAAGCTGTCCGCCTCCGGGTGCTCCCGGCGGAATATCTCCGCCGCCTTCACTGGGCCCATGGTGTGTGAGGAGGAAGGGCCGCGGCCTATCTTGTATATCTCCTTGATGCTCTTCATGGTCAGTCCCTCCAGAAAGGCTGCGCGGGCTGCCCTGCGCGGGGGGAGCTTGCCCGGGCTCTTCTGCCCGGGGGCGCCGGGTGCCGCCCGCCGTTTGATTAGAGTATAGCAGATATTTTAGCCTTTTGCACCGGTAAACCGGCATTTTCCGCCGCCTGCGGGCCCTTTACACCACCCGCTTGGTCTTCCAGCGGCCGGAGAGGTAGCGCCCGGTGGTGAGTATGCCCTCGGTGAGCCAGCCCACCGCGATGGCCAGCCACACCCCGGTGTAGCCCATGGAGCCCATGAGCAGCAGCGCCAGCAGTATCTTCACCGCCGCGCCGGTCACCGCCGTGAAGAGGAAGGCCAGCAGGTCCCCCGCCCCCCTCAGGAAGCACTCGCTGCAGAACACCAGCGCCATGAAGAAGAAGGAGAATGCGGAGAAGATAAGGTAGCTTACGCCGGAGTCCAGAATCACCTGGTTTATGTTGTCCCCCAGGAAGAAGCCCACAAAGCTCCTTCGGAACACCAGCACCACCACCGCGCTCACCGCCGCAAACCCCTGCAGCATGGCCATGACCGAGCGGTAGCCCTGTTTTATGCGCCCCAGCTCCATGGCCCCCATGTTCTGGGCGCAGAACACCGTGGCCGCCGAGCCCATGGCGATCATGGGCAGCATTATGAAGTCCACCATCTTGTAGGTGGCGGTGTAGCCCGCCAGCACGTCGGCGCCAAAGGTGTTGATTATGGACTGGGTGAAGATGTTGCCGAGGGAGATGAGCACCTGCTGGGAGGTGGAGGGCACCGCCAGGCGCACCAGCACCTTAAGCGCCGCCGGGTCAAAGGTCCGGCCGGGCAGCCGGTTTATCCGCTTCACCAGCACCGCCAGCTCCAGCAGGAAGGCCACCGCCTGGGCTATCACAGTGGCCCAGGCAGCCCCCGCCACACCCCAGGAGAACACCGCCACAAACACAATGTCCAGCACAACGTTCACCACCGAGGCCACCGCCAGGAATATCAGCGGGGTGGAGCTGTCCCCCATGGCCCTGAAGGTGGAGGAGAGCATGTTGAAGCCGTAGACGAAGAAGAGCCCCAAAAAGTAGATGCGCAGGTACTCGGTGGAGGTGGCCAGCAGCTCCTCGGGGGTCCTTATGAGCACCAGCATCTCCTCCGCCAGCAGGTAGCAGAGGGCGGAGATCACCACCGACAGCACCGATGAGTAGATGAGGCTCGTGTAGGCAATGGGCTTGATCCCTCCCTGTCCCCGGTCCCCAACCGTCTGGCCGATGAGGATGGAGGAGGAGTCGGAGAGTCCCCAGGAGACGCCCAGCACCAGAAAGATTATCGGCGCGCAGAGCCCCACCGCCGCCAGGGCGTCCGAGCCCACCACACGGCCCACCACCAGGGTGTCCACCGTGTTGTAGAGCTGCTGCAGCAGGTTGCCGAAGAGTATCGGCAGGCTGAAAACCAGAATCGAGCGGGCGGGCCGGCCCTTTAAAAGGTCGACTTTCATTCTTTATTTCCTCCTTTTTAAACAAAAAAGCGGCGGAACTCAAAACTGGTTCCGCCGCTTGAGAGCAGGTATAAATATACTGCGGCCTTGGGGGCAGCGGCGGGATATGGTCTCGCCCGGGCACACCGGGCCAAGGGGCCTCCTCCACCGCAAGCACAGCACCACAGCCGCCTTGCAGGGGAAGTATAACACACCTGCCGCGGAGGAGTCAACACCGCTCAGCGAAAAAATTCCCCCATCAGCCTGCCGCCGATGCGAAGGCCCACCGGCAGCGAGTCCAGCAGCAGGTACTCCTGCCGGGTGTGGGCGCCGCAGCCGGTGTAGAGCCCAAAGCAGACCGCCGGTATCCCCATGGAGAGGGGGATGTTGCAGTCGGTGGAGGCGCTCTGCCGGGGCAGCGGCCCGCCGGGGAGCTCCGCCAGTATGCAGCGCTCCGCAAGGGCGGCGAGAGCGGCCTGAGCCTCCGGGTCCACCTCCCCCGAGCAGGGCCGCACCCCCAGTGTCTCCAGCTCCACCCAGGTGTCGGGGGCCCGCAGCCCCGTCAGCTCCCGCTGCAGCAGCTGCTCCATCAGCTCCAGCTGCCGCCTGCTGTCGGAGCGGTACTCAAAGAGTGCGCTGGCGCTCTGGGCGATGGTGTTCACCGAGGTTCCCCCCTCTATTGTCCCCACGTTGTAGGTGGTGCCGGCGGGGGGTTGGGCGGTGTAGAGCCGGCAGATGAGCTCCGAGAGGGCGGCAATGGCGTTGCGGTTGCCAAAGTCCCCGTAGGAGTGGCCGCCGGGGGTGCTCACCGTTATCCTGTATCGGTGGGAGCCCACCGCTCCGGTGGTTATGCTCCTGTAGCCCCCGTCCAGGGAGATGAAGGCGCTGCAGCGCTCCCCGTACCGCTCCATCAGCGCCCGGGCCCCCCGCAGGTTGCCGAGGCCCTCCTCCCCCGAGTCAAAGGCTATCACCACCGGGGCCTTGGCCCTGGCCCCCACCGCGCAGAGCCCCTCCAGCAGCACCAGCAGCGCCGAGACGTTGGCGGTGTCGTCCCCGACGCCGGGGCAGCAGAGCCGGTTCCCCTCAAGCCTCGGCTCAAAGGGCTCCCTGTCCGGGAAGACGGTGTCGGTGTGGGCGCAGATCACCGTGAGCCCGGGGCCGCCGGTGTCAAAGCCGGTGAAGATGGCGTTGTCCGACCCGTCCAGCTCCGCCGGACCGAGATGGGAGATGAGCTTCATTATATACTCCGCCCTGGCCCGCTCACCGCCGCAGGGCGCGGGTATGCGGCAGAGCTCCCCCAGCAGCTCAAGCTGCCTCTCTCCCTGCCGCTCAAGATAGCTCAATAGTTGCTGCAGCATGTTTGCCTCCTTTTTTCAGAAAAGCATACCACATCCCGCCCGCCCTGCACAATCCTGCCCGGGCGCGGGGGATGTTGCAAAACGTCGGATAGATGATATTATTATAGTATAAAAATCCCCGGTCAACGGGGGCGGATTGCAGGGCGCCCTCAGCAGAGCGCGCTGACACTACAAAATCCCCGTCCAACGGGGACAGATACAAGGAGAATTTATGAAGAGAATAATCTGCTTGGTTCTCGCGGCGGCGCTGCTGCTCTCGCTGGCAGCCTGCAGCTCCGGGGACGACCCCAACATCGGCTACTACGAGTGCCTCACCGGCCGCACCGGCGACGGCCCCGAGGTGGTGATAGACGACATCTTCAGCGGCGGCACCTGGCTGGAGCTCAAGGCGGGCGGCAAGGCCACCCTCTCCCTTGACGGCAGCGACGGCGAGGTGAAGTGGTCGGTGGACGGCACCGAAATTACTGTGGACATCGACGGCCAGGAGTGCACCGGCAGCATCAGCGGCGGCATCATCGTGCTCAACATGATGGACTCGGACATGGTGCTCACCTTTGTGCGCCCTGGAGTGGACTATGACCTGCCCGAGAGCTCCGGCGGCTCAAACGGCGGTTCCAGCACCCCCTCCGGCGAGCAGACCGTCTTCCAGCAGTACTGGAACGGCGACTGGTACGGCTGGTGGTGCATGCTCAACAACACCGGCGACTACGAGGACATGGAGGGTAACTGGTGGGATACCTGCGCCCGCATCGACATTGACGAGAACGGCGAGGGCACCATCACCATCTGGGATGAGGACACCACCGCCAGCAACCCGCTGGGCGTGTCGGTCATCACCATCACCGACAACGGCGGCGGCGAGATGGGTGTCATGAACGCCGGCGAGGGCTGGTTCCTTGGCGAGGGCGGCGTGTTCGGCGCCGGCGCCTGGAGCGTGGACCCCACCGACTTCATCTACGACAACTTCTTCACCATCCAGGCCATCCACTATGAGGACGACTTCGGCTCCTTCGACTGCTATGTGGTGCTGCGCCCCTGGGGTCAGGACTGGTCCGACCTTGAGGCCGACTCTCCCGAGGACGTGCCCTACTTCTACTACGACTGGTACCTGCCGCTCATAGAGAACGGCGAGCCCATGCCGGACCGCATTGAGCCGGCCTGGAGCGACGACGGTGCCGCAGCCTGAGCGCCTCCCGGAAAAGACAGCAGAGCGCCCCGGACATATGTCCGGGGCGCTCTTTTGCCTCCCCCCGCTTTGGGGGATTTTTTATTTCCTCGAGTACTTGTCGCAGAGGGCGTTTATCTGGTCGGCGAACCGGGCCAGCTCCTTGTTGGCGAGGCCCCGGTTCTGGCGGATCACCGCCAGCAGCCTCTGGCCGGCGGACTCCAGCCTCCGGTAGACGCTGTCCGCCTTGCGCCGGGCGGTGCGCTCCCGGGCGGGGGTGATGACCCCCTTCGCCACCCACTCCCCGGCCAGCAGGTCAAAGCAGTCGCTGCTGAAGGGGGGCGTGGCCTCAAAGCCCAGCTGCTGCTTGATGAGCAGGGCAAAGCTCTGGCAGACGAGGTCCTCCCCGTGGTTCACAAACACCCCGAGCGGCGCTTTCGGCAGCGCCCGCAGCCAGCCCAGCAGCATGTCCCTGTCGGCGTGGCCGCTTATGCCCTCCAGCTGGGTTATCTCCGCGCGCACCGTTATGTCCTCGCCAAAGAGGCGCACCGGGCTCTCACCCTCGGTGAGCTTGCGGCCGATGGTCCCCTCCGCCTGGTAGCCCACAAACAGCACCGTGCTCTCCGGCCGCCAGAGGTTGTGCTTGAGGTGGTGGCGTATGCGCCCCGCCTCGCACATGCCGGAGGCGGAGATTATCACCTTTGGGGTGGGGTCAAAGTTTATGGCCTTGGATTCATCCGACGTGACCGAGAGCCTGAGGTCGGCAAACTTTATCGGGTCCTTGCCCTGGCGCAGCAGCTCCAGCGTCTGCCGGTCGTAGAATTCGGTCATGCCGTCGGAGTAGATGTTGGTGGCGGCGGCGGCGAGGGGGCTGTCCACATACACCGGGAAGCCGTCGTGGCCGGAAATGAGTCCCCGCTCCTTTATGGTGCGTATGAGGTAGAGCAGCTCCTGGGTCCTGCCCACCGCAAAGGCGGGTATCACCAGGTTGCCGCCCCGGTCCAGGGTGCGCTGTATAACCAGCGTCAGCTGCCGCAGGTAGTCGGGGCGCTCCCCGTGCAGCCGGTCCCCGTAGGTGGACTCCACCACCACGTAGTCCGCCGCCGGGGGCATGGCCGGGTCCCGTATCAGCGGCCGGTCGATGTTGCCAAGGTCCCCCGAAAAGAGCAGCGAGCGGCTGCCCTCCGGCTCCTCGATCCTCACCAGTATGCTGGCCGAGCCCAGAAGGTGTCCCGCGTCCGAGAAGCTGGCGCTCACCCCGGGGAAGAGCTGGAATTCCTCCCCGTAGCTCCGGCTCTCAAACAGCTGCAGCGCCGCCTCCGCGTCCTGCAGGGTGTAGACCGGCTGGTACTCCGGCCCGCCGGAGCGCTTCGCCTTGCGGTTGCGCCACTCGGCCTCCTGCTCCTGGATGTGGGCGGAGTCCCGCAGTATTATCTCGCACAGGCGCCTGGTGGCCTCGGTGGCGTATATCGGCCCCTTGTATCCCCCCGCCGCCAGCGCCGGCAGCATGCCGGAGTGGTCTATGTGGGCGTGGGTAAGCAGCACCGCGTCCACCTCCCCGGGGGATATTGGCAGCTGAGCGTTCTCGTAGGTGTCCTCCCCCTGTTCCATGCCGCAGTCCACCAGTATGAACCGCCCCGCCGCCTCAATCAGGCTGCAGGAACCGGTCACCTCGTGGGCGGCGCCCAAAAATGTAACTTTCATGTCCCTCTCCTTTTTAAAAAAGCATGGACTTCTTTTGTTAGCATTATTATAACATATTTTTAAAATTCTTTATCGGATTATGGTACCGTCCTCCCAGGCCCCGCCCTGGGAATTGACAAACCCGCCGGTTCATGCTTTAATATTGCGGCAAAGAGGCGGCGCCGCCGCCGGCCAAAAACAGCCTTTTTAACCGTGATTCTGGGGGTTTTAGCTTAAAATATGCTGGGCGCTTTCATACTTCAGATAGTTCTCATAATTCTTAACGGCATCTTTGCCGCCGCCGAGATAGCGGTCATCTCCGCCGGGGAGGGCCGCCTCTCCCGCCTGGCCGAAAAGGGGGACCGGCGGGCGAAGCGCCTCGTGCGCCTCACCGCCGACACCTCAAAGTTCCTCTCCACCATACAGGTGGCCATAACCCTGGCCGGGCTGCTGGGCTCCGCCTACGCCGCCGACAACTTCGCCGAGCCCCTGGTGGACCTGCTGGTGAGCGCCGGGGTGGGGATGAGTCCCTCGGTGTTAAAGACGGTCTGCGTGTTTCTCATAACCCTCATCCTCTCCTACTTCAACATAGTGCTGGGTGAGCTGGTGCCCAAGCGCCTTGCCATGCGGGACGCCGAGGGGGTCTCCCTGGCCCTCTCCGGGCTGCTCTCCTTCGTCTCACGGGTGTTCGCCCCCTTTGTGGCCGCCCTCACCCTCTCCACCAACGGCATACTCCGGCTGATGGGGGTCAGGGACTCGGATGGCGAGGAGGTCACCGAGGAGGACATCCGCTCCATGCTGGACGCCGGCAGCCGCCAGGGCGCCATACGC
The DNA here is from genome assembly GCA_944386255.1 of uncultured Clostridia bacterium. Classification (GTDB taxonomy): domain Bacteria; phylum Bacillota; class Clostridia; order Oscillospirales; family Ruminococcaceae; genus CALXAK01. Next base: position 1,792 of record CALXAK010000004.1, on the reverse strand, counting down.
CCGCTCGAAAACCAGCTCATACAAAACGTCTTTGAGTTTGACGACGTGGCGGTGGGGGAAATCTGTACCCACCGTAGAGAGGTTGAGTTTTTATACGAAGAGGATAGTTTCGACTCCTGGCGTGAGACCATAACCGGCACCAGCTTCAGCTACTACCCCCTCTGCCGGGAGGACCCGGACCATGTGGTGGGGGTAATAAACGCCAAAAAGTTTTTAAAGTCCGGCTGCACCAGCCGGGAGATGGCGCTGAAGCTCGCCTGCGACCCGCCCTACTTTGTGCCGGACAGCCTGCGGGCGGACCTGCTCTTTGCCGGCATGCAGCAGCAGCGGCGCTACTTTGCGGTGGTGCTGGACGAGTACGGCGGCACCAGCGGGGTGATAACCATCCACGACCTGCTGGAGCAGCTGGTGGGGGACATGCGGGAGCCGGAGGACAACACCCCCGAGGAGGTGAGCCGGGTCTCGGAGCGCAGCTGGCGGGTGCTGGGCCGCGCCCCCCTGGAGGAGGTCTCCCGCGCCATAGGTGTGGAGCTGGAGAGCGGGGAGTACGACACCTTCGGCGGCTATATAATGGGCCTTGCGGGCTCGGTCCCGGAGGACGGCCAGCGGCTGCGGCTGCAGCAGGGCAGGCTGCTCATAGAGGCGGACGAGATAGGCGGCCGCCGGGTGGAGAGCGCCCTCGTCACCCTGCTGCCGGAGGAACAGCCGGAGTCCGCGGGCAGGTGAGGTATTTTTACCCCGCGCCCATGGAATGCTAACCTTGTTTAATGAGGGCAACGCCCTTCAACAGTAAACACCTTTTATCAAGGAGAAATCATGAAAAAACTGTTTGCAATACTTATCTGCGCGGCGCTGCTGTTCGCCCTCTGCGGCTGCGGCGGCGGCAACGACCCCCAGTACCCCGAGCCCCAGACCGCCGGGGAGCACCTGCGCAGGGTGTTCCTGGACGCGGCCGCCGCACAGCCCGACGCCACCGCCGAGCAGCTGGCCCAGGCTGTGGCGGACTACGAGAGCATCCCCTATGACATCATGCTCACCCCGGTGCAGGAGGGCCTGCTCACCGGCTTTGGCAACAACGAGATAACCGGCTTCTCCGACGGGGTTATGTTTGGCCCCATGATCGGCGCCATCCCCTTTGTGGGCTATGTGTTCACCCTCTCCGAGGGCACCGACGCCGCCGGGTTCCAGTCCATGCTGGAGAGCAGCGCCGACCTTCGCTGGAACGTCTGCACCCAGGCGGACGAGATGGTCTGCGGCATCAGCGGGGACAAGGTGTTTTTCGTGATGTGCCCCGAGAGCTTCGAGGAGTAGTACCGCAACCCGCCGGGGCCCGCCGCCCCGGCGTTTTTTTCTGAAGGGAGCAGAGAGTTGCTGTTTTCCAGCCTTACCTTTATATACTGGTTCCTGCCTCTGGCGCTGGCTTTCTACCTCATAAGCCCGCGTCCCGCCCGCAACGGGGTGCTGCTGGCGGTGAGCCTCTTTTTCTACGGCTGGGGGGAGCCGGTCTACCTGCTGCTGATGGTGGCCTCCATCGCCCAGGGCTACATCTTCGGGCTGCTCATCGGCAGGACCAGGGGCGCCCCCGCCTCAAAGCTCTGGCTGGGCCTCTCGGTGGCGGTGAGCGTGGGCCTGCTGGGCTACTTCAAGTACGCCGACTTCTTCATCTCCAGCCTCAACGGCTTTTTCGGCCTTGGGCTGCCGCTGCTGCGGGTGGCGCTGCCCATCGGCATCTCCTTCTACACCTTTCAGATAATGAGCTACACCATAGACGTCTACCGGGGGGACGCGGAGC
>CALXAK010000003.1 GCA_944386255.1 uncultured Clostridia bacterium | reverse complement strand
GTGACGGCGCTGTAGAAGCTGCCGTCCGGGTGCACCACCACAATGGGGCCCAGGGCGCAGAGGCCGAAGCAGCCGGTGCGCACCACGTTCACCTCGTTCTCAAGTCCCTGCTCGGCTATGCAGCGCTGAAAGGCCTCGGCCACAGCGTCGGAGTTGGAGGAGGTGCAGCCGGTGCCGCCGCAGATCATAACATGGCTTCTGAACATTGCTTACTTCCTCCCTTATCTGATGGAGCCGACGGTGTATTCCGCCACCGGCTTGCCGCCCACAATGTGCTCGCCCACGACCCTCAGCGCCTTCTCGGCGGTCATCTTGACGTAGGTCACCTTGTCCTGACCGGGCACAAACACCTCAACAATCGGCTCGTACTGGCAAAGACCGATGCAGCCGGTCTGGGACACCACCACATGGTGCAGCTCCCGGCGGGCGATCTCCTCGGTAATGGCGTTGAGCACCGGGCGCGCTCCGGCGGCAATGCCGCAGGTGGCCATGCCCACCACCACCCTCACCGTCTCGCCGTCGGTGTGGCGGGTGTCAACTATGCGCTGCATCCTCTCGCGGATGGCTGCGAGTTCTTCCAAACTCTTCATTTAGCTAAATCCCCTTTTCTAAAATAGGTTTTATGTGCTCTGAGACGTATTCTCGTATGAAAAACGCCACCTCCGGCGTGGAGAGGGGGACCCCTCCCAGTATCTCGCGGAACTGCCTGCTGTCCGCGGCGAAGCTCTCCGCCCCGTCGCTCAGGCTGAACACGAAATCGATGTCCGGGTTGCACTGCATGAGGGTGGCCACCGTGGCCCCCAGGTCCCCAAGGGGCATGCAGTCTATGTGGCTCAAAAAGAAGGTAGCGGTGACGGCGGTCCCCACCGAGAGCCGGCTCTCTATCTGCATGGTCCCGCCGGTCATCTCGGCCGCCATCTTGTAGAAGGGCAGCCCCAGGCCCACCTTGCGGGTGGTGCGGCTGGTGGTGAAGGGGTCGGTGACCTTATTGAGCAGCTCGGGGCTCATGCCGCAGCCGTTGTCGCGTATGGAGATGGTGAGCTTTGAGCCCTGCAGCTCAAGGCGTATCTCCACAAGCGTGGCGCCGGCACGGATGGAATTCTCGGCAATGTCGAGAATGTTCATGGAAAGCTCCTGCACGCCGCGTCCTCCCAGAAAGGTTCAGGTCAGTTGTACTTGGCCAGGATGCTCTCCAGCTCGTCGCCGGTGAGCTTGCCGTAAACGTCGCTGTTTATGGTCATAACGGGAGCAAGGCCGCATGCGCCGATGCAGCGGCAGCTCTCAAGGCTGAACTTGCCGTCGGCGGTGCACTGGCCGTCCTCAACGCCCAGCATCATCTTGAGCTTGTTGTAGATGTTCTCGCTGCCCTTAACGTAACAGGCGGTGCCGAGGCAGACGCTTATCTTGTACTTGCCAGAGGGGTAGAGCTTGAACATGGAGTAGAAGGTGGTGATGCCGTAGAGCTCCTCGAGAGGCACGTTTATGGTCTCGGATATGAGCTTTTGAACCTCAAAGGGCACATACCCGTAGATCCGCTGGGCCTCCTGGAGCGCCGGCATGGCAAGGCCCTTCATGTCCTTGTGCTCTTCCAGCCAGGCCAGAAGCTCAGCTTCCTGTGCCTTAGTGCCGGAGAACGGCACCGAAGAAACGCTGTTCATTGATTTTCCTCCCAGTGAGTTATAGGTGTGTTATTCTATAAATAACGTATCCATTATAACAGTATACTGCAAAAAAATCCATATAAATATATGGGCATTTTGGGAGAAAAACAGCCATTATGCAGAGTAAAACTGCGCCCGCGTCCTTGCCATGAACCGGGCGGATACTGTATAATTAAGGCAAAATCAACTCCCGGGTGCAAAACCCGCTTTTCTGGAGGACCCACATGAAAATTTCCGAAGTGGCAAACTGGCTCGGAGCCGAAATCCTCACCCCCGACACCGACTGCGAGCGGGAGGTGTTCACCGCCTGCGGCAGCGACATGATGAGTGACGTGCTGGCCTATGTTAAGGACCAGGCCCTGCTGCTCACCGGCCTCAACAACCCCCAGGTCATCCGCACCGCCGACAGGATGGACATGATCTGCGTTGTGTTTGTGCGGGGCAAGCGCCCGGAGCAGCCCATGCTGGATATGGCCTCCAATATGGGCATCTCGGTGCTGGCCACCGACAAGACCATGTTTCACGCCTGCGGTATACTCTACGGCGCGGGTCTTCGGGAGTACCGGGGCTGATGGCCGGCGGGGCAATTAGGTTCCACTACGACGTATCGGGGAGCGAGTTTTCCCTGGCCGGCACCGCCTCCGCCGACGTCAAGGCCCAGCTCAAGAAGATGGGCGTCCCCAGCGACGCCATCCGCAGGGCCGCAATCGCCCTCTACGAGGGGGAGATAAACCTGGTGATCCACGCCGGCGGCGGCGCCATAGACGTGGACATGGCCCCCGGCGTCATCAACATGGCCATAACCGACGAGGGTCCCGGCATACCCGACATAGACCTCGCCATGAGCGAGGGCTACTCCTCCGCCAGCGACGAGGTGCGCAACCTTGGCTTCGGCGCGGGCATGGGCCTGCCCAACATGAAAAAATACACCGACAGCTTCGACATACAGTCGCAGGTGGGCAAGGGCACCAGCATTACCATGTCGGTGCGCTACTGAACGAAAGGCTAAAGATGGAAACTCTATTCCACTCGGTCATACTGGACAAGGATCGGTGCGTGGGCTGCATCAACTGCATCAAGCGCTGCCCCACCGGCGCCATCCGGGTGAGGGATGGCAAGGCCAACATAATCTCCGAGCGCTGCATAGACTGCGCCGAGTGCATACGCATCTGCCCCCACAAGGCAAAGCAGTCCCGCTACGACAGCCTCGACATACTCAAAAAATTCGACTACACCGTGGCTCTGCCGCCGCCCAGCCTCTACGCCCAGTTCAACAACATTACCGACAAGAGCATCCTTATAGAGGGGCTCAAGGCGGTGGGCTTTGACGACGTGTACGAGGTGGCCACCGCCGCCGAGTACATCAGCGCCGCCACCCGCGTGTTCATGAACTCCACCGGGGCGGAGTTTCCGGTGATCTCCAATGCCTGCCCCGCGGTGGTGCGGCTAATAGCCCTGCGCTACCCGGGCCTCATCCCAAATCTTCTGCCCATGCTCACCCCGGTAGAGCTGGCCGGCAAGCTGGCCAAGAAGCTGGCGGTGGAGAAGACCGGCCTTCCCCCCGAGAGGATAGGCTGCATATTCATCTCCCCCTGCCCTGCCAAGGTCACCGCCAACCACAGCCCCATTGGCCTCGAGCACCGGGTGGTGGACGGCAGCGTGGCGGTGAAGGAGATATACCCCGCGCTGTTGCGTGAGATGAGCGCCATAGGCTCGGTGAGCGGGGAGGTGAGCGCCCTTGCGGTCCCCCCAGGCAGGGTTGGCATTGGCTGGGGGGAGAGCGGGGGAGAGAGCGCCGCGCTCTTTTCCACCGAAAAATACCTCGCCGCCGACGGCATCGAGAATGTCATCGGGGTGCTGGAGGACATAGAGAGCAAGCGCTACCGGGGTCTCGAGTTTGTAGAGCTCAACGCCTGCCCCGGCGGCTGCGTGGGTGGTGTGCTCCAGGTGGAGAACCCCTATATAGCAAAGGCCAAGCTCAACCGCCTGGCAAAGCGGTTGCCGGAAAACCGGGTCCGGCTGGACGCGGAGGTCACCGCAGTGGTGAACGTGGAGAGAACCGTCTCCTACGATCCGGCCATGGAGCTGGGCGGCAACGCCCAGGAGAACTACGAGAGGTACATCCAGCTGCAGGAGATACTGGCCGGACTGCCCGGCATAGACTGCGGCAGCTGTGGCGCCCCCACCTGCGAGGCGTTTGCAGAGGATATTGTAAAGGGCAAGGCCATACGGGAGAACTGCGTGGTCATAATGCGGGAAAAGATGGAGCAGATGCTGGACGCATTCTACAACCACAGCGTGGAGAAGGGCGGGTGCGACAAAAATGACAACTGCTGAACTTGAGAGCCTCGGCTTCAGGCGCATAAACAGCGCGCCGGACCGGGAGATCACCGGCGGCTTCTGCGGAGACCTGCTGAGCTGGGTCATGGGCAGGGCCCGGGAGGGCCAGGTCTGGTTCACCGTGATGGCCAACATAAACGCCATTGCGGTGGCGAGTCTCGCGGATTTTTCCGCGGTGGTGTTCTGCCACGAGGTGGAACCGGAGCCCGCCATAGTGGACAAGGCCACCGAGGAGGGCATACCCCTCTTCGCCACCGGCGACACCGAGTTTGACGCGGCCGCCACCTTTGCGGGAAGGATGCGGGACTGAAATGCCCGGCCTTCGCTATGACCTGCACATACATTCCGCCCTATCCCCCTGCGCCGAGGACGACATGACCCCCGCCACCATCGCCGGCTTCAACAAGCTGGCGGGAGCGGAGGTCATAGCGGTCTGCGACCACAACAGCGCCCTCAATCTGCCGGCGGTGGCGGCCTGCTGCCGGGAGTACGGCCTGGGCCTCATCCCCGGCCTCGAGGTCAACACCCAGGAGGAGATACACCTTCTCTGCTACTTCCCCTCGGTGGAGGCGGCGCTGGAGATGGGGGAGCAGGTCTACAGGACCCTGCCGGACATCCGCTCCGACCGGTATGTCTGGGGCCGCCAGCTCATAATGAACGAGAGCGACGAGATAACCGGCGAGGTGGAAAAGCTGCTCACCACCGCCTGCGGCCTCGGCATATACGAGGCGGCAGGGCTCTGCAGGGAACTTGGGGGCCTGCCGGTGCCGGCCCACATAGACAAGAGCAGCTACTCCGCAATATCGGTGCTGGGTGTCCTGCCGGAGGACCTGGGGTTCTCCATTGTGGAGGCCGCAAGGCCCCACAAGCTGCTGCCCATGCAGACCGCAGGTCTGCTGCCGGAGGGCCTTGAGGTCATCTCCTCCTCCGACGCCCACTCGGTGGAAAACCTGCGCTCCGAGTTCCCGTTGCTGCCGGAGGGCTGCCTGCTGGAAAAATACATTCTGTAATATTGGCTCCCCCAGCTGTTGGGGAGCCGGCTCGGTTATAAAACTACATATTGTGCGTTATCTGTCCAGCAGCTCGCTGTCCCAGCTGGGGTCCCACATGCTGTCGTCCCATTCGTCCGAGGGCTGCTGCTCCCGGTCGTCCCCAAAGGGGACCTTGTAGGCCACCTCCATCACCGGCTCCCGCATAAAGAGGGTGGGGTCGGCAATGGCGGTGTAGCCGCAGCCCCCGTCGCAGGTCCAGTCGTATGGGTCCGCCTTGGGATAACAGATGGATGAGAATATCCCGGCAATAACGCTCATGTGAGCCACCACCGCGGCGCTGAAGACCCCCTCGGCCATCATGGCCTCCACCATCTGCCGGGCGCCGCCGCAGATCCTGGATATGAACTCCGCCGGCGGTTCCGCCCCGGCGGGCAGGAATTCCCCCGCCGGCGCGGCCCACTTCTGGAAGTTCCGGTCCCCCTTTAGCTCCTCGAGGCTCCTGCCCTCAAACTCACCGAGGTCCGCCTCCCGAAGGCTGTCCAGCACCCGTATTTCGCACTCGGGGTAGAGCATCCGAGCGGTCTCAAGGTCTCCTGAGAGCGGGCCGCAGAAAACCAGGTCCACATAGGGGTAGTCCCCCTGCTCCAGCAGCTCCGCCAGCTCCCGCCGGCCCCTCTCCGAGAGGGGGGAGTCGGTGCTGCCGCAGTAGAGCCCCTGCTCGTTTGCCTCGGTCTTTCCGTTGCGGATAAAGTGCAGCTTGAACGTCTTCATTTTCACCTACCACCAGAAGTAAAATTTATGATTTCAGCCAAATTTCAAAAAAATCCGGCAATCAACTTTACAATTCGTAATAATTAGTTTATAATCGATAAACGCAATTTCGTCTTTAGGAAGTAGCCATGTCTGAGAGCGGTTTCAACAGAATATTGACGCTCCTGCGCAAAGAGCGCGGCATCACTCAAAAAGAGGCTGCCGCGAGCCTTGGCATATCTCAGGCGCTGCTCTCCCACTACGAAAAGGGCATACGCGAGTGCGGCCTTGACTTTGTGGTGCGCGCGGCGGACTTCTACGGCGTGTCCTGTGACTACCTGCTGGGCCGCAGCCCCGACCGCACCGGCGCCACCCTCGTGGTGGACGACATCCCCGACCAGGACCCCACCACCGACAGCCGCTTCAAGGGCAGTGTGCTGCCGGTGCTCAACAAGAAACTCATCGTCAACTCCCTCAACGTCCTCTTCGACCTTCTGCAGAAGGTGCCGGACAAGGAGCTGGTCTCGGAGGTCTCGAGTTTCCTCATGACCGCCGTCTACCGCATGTTCCGGCTCATCTTCTCCGCCGGCCGCAACAAGGAGGACATGTTCTCGGTGCCGAAGCAGCTCTACGGCGGCTCCGCAACCGCCGCCATGGCCCTCAGCGAAGCAAAGGTGAAGGCCATGCTCTCGGGGGAGACGGTCCCGGGGATACCAAAGGTGGAGGGCACCGAAAAGCTCGAGATAACCACCGAGAAGCTGGCGAAGGACTACCCCCTCTACTCCACCTCTCTGCTCAACATGATCCAGCTCACCGAAAAGAAGCTGGACCCGAGGTCAAAATAGCTCTTACATATTTTGTTTATTCAAGGCAGGCGCACGGGAGCGCCTGCCTTTTGCTTTTGCCGTCAGAGCTTCTGGGGGGTCCTGCCGCAGCAGTTTTTGTACTTCTTGCCGCTGCCGCAGGGGCAGGGGTCGTTGCGGCCGGGCTTTTTGGCGGCCTTTGCCCTGCCGGCGGGGGAGACCCCCGCGTTGTGGGCGGCCTCGGCGTCCCGGGCGTTGCTCTCCACGTCCTTTCGCACCTGGGCCACTATCTCGGCGGTGAGCACCAGCTTTGCGGTGTCCTCCCGGATGGAGGCCACCATCTCGTCGAACATGGCGTAGCCCTCAATGCGGTACTCCACCACCGGGTTCTTCTGCCCGTAGGAGCGCAGGTGCATCCCCTTGCGCAGCTCGTCCATGTTGTCTATGTGGTCCATCCACTTGCTGTCCACCGCCCGCAGCAGCACCAGCCGCTCCAGCACCCGCATCACCTGGGGGGTGAGCCGCTGCTCCTTGGCCTCGTACTTTTTGAGCGCCAGGTCCTTGAGCTGCTGCGCCACATCCTCCCGGCTCATGCTCTGCAGCTGCTTGGAGGTGTAGCGAAGGTCTCCGTCGGAGGTGAGCCAACCAAGGTAGTGGCTGCGAAGCCCCGCCATGTTCCAGTGGGCGTGGTCCTCCGAGTCGGCGAGGAAGAGGGCGACATTGCTGTCGATGTTCTCGTATATCATGCCGATGATCTTGTCCCGGATGTCCACCCCGTCCAGCACCATGTCCCTCTCGGAGTAGATGGTCTCCCGCTGGTGGTTCATCACGTCGTCGTAGTTCAGCACGCTCTTTCGAATGGAGAAGTTGCGCCCCTCCACCCGGCGCTGGGCGTTTTCAATCACCCCGGTGAGCATGCGGTTTTTAATCGGCATATCCTCCTCAACCTTGAGGGTGTTCATTAGGGCGGTGAGCCTCTCGCCGCCGAAGAGGCGCATCAGGTCGTCCTCCAGCGACAGGTAAAACTTGGAGACACCCGGGTCACCCTGACGGCCGGAGCGGCCGCGCAGCTGGTTGTCTATGCGCCGGGACTCGTGCCGCTCAGTGCCTATGATGTAGAGCCCTCCCGCCTGCCGGGCGCGCTCCGCGTCGGGGGCTATCTTCTCCTTGAACTGCTGAAGGTATTTCCCAAAACGCTCCCGCAGCTCCAGCACCTCCGGGTCGTCGGTCTCGTAGTAGGAGGTGGCCGCCAGCAGCTGCTGGTCGGTGCAGCCCTCCTGCACCATGCGGCTCTTCGCGAGGAACTCTGCGTTGCCCCCCAGCACAATGTCGGTGCCGCGCCCGGCCATGTTGGTGGCGATGGTCACGGCGCCGGGGGTGCCGGCCTGGGCCACTATCTGGGCCTCCTTCTCGTGGAACTTTGCGTTCAGCACCTCGTGCTTTATGCCCTTTTTGGAGAGCATGCGGCTTAGTATCTCGGATTTTTCGATGTTCACCGTGCCAACCAGCACCGGCTGGCCCTTCTGGTGGCACTCCTCCACCTGGCGGATGACCGCATCGAACTTGCCCTTTTCGGTCTTATATATCTCGTCGTCCAGGTCCACCCGTATCATCGGCCGGTTGGTGGGTATTTCCACCACCTCAAGGCCGTATATCTCGCTGAACTCGTCCTTTTCGGTCATGGCGGTGCCGGTCATACCGGCCAGCTTCTTGTACATGCGGAAGTAGTTCTGGAAGGTGATGGTGGCGAGGGTCTTGCTCTCCCTTGCCACATGCACCCGCTCCTTGGCCTCGATGGCCTGGTGAAGCCCCTCGCTGTACCGCCGGCCAATCATGAGCCGGCCGGTGAACTCGTCCACGATTATTACCTCGCCGTCCTTCACCACATAGTCCACGTCCCGCTTCATTATGCCGTAGGCCTTGGCGGCTATGTTTATGTGGTGGGCGAGGGTCATGTTCTCCGGGTCGGTGAGGTTCTCCACCGAAAAGGCCTTCTGGGCCTTTTCGATGCCGGACTTTGTGAGGCTGACGCTGCGGGCCTTGTCGTCCACGATCACGTCCCCCTCAATCTCGTCTAGCTCCGCCCTGTCGTCCAGCTCCGCCACATGGGTATACCTGAGCCTCCGGGCGAACTCGTCCGCCCGCCGGTAGAGGTCGGTGGACCTGTCCCCATGGCCGGAGATGATAAGAGGGGTTCTCGCCTCATCTATGAGTATCGAGTCCACCTCGTCCACAATGGCAAAGGCGTGGCCCCGCTGGCTCTTCTGCTCCTTTGAGACCACCATGTTGTCCCGCAGGTAGTCAAAGCCGAACTCGTTGTTGGTGCCAAAGGTTATGTCGGCGGCGTAGGCGGCCTTGCGCTCGGCGGCGCCAAGGCCCGCCACTATCAGCCCCACCGAAAGGCCCAGGAACTGGTAGACCTTGCCCATCCACTCGCTGTCCCG
>CALXAK010000002.1 GCA_944386255.1 uncultured Clostridia bacterium | reverse complement strand
CCAGGGAGTTGGCCTGCTGGGCGGTGGTCTCGTCATAGAGGTAGACCACCATCTCGTTCTGGCTCTCCACGGCGAGGAACAGGTCCTGCACGTTGAGCGAGAGCAGCAGCGCCCCGCCCACCAGAATGAAGCAGGCGGTGAGGATGCCCATGGACGCCAGGGACATGAGCCGGTTGAGCCAGACGTTGACTATGCCCTGCTTTACAAGGTATTTGAAACTGCTGCCTCTCACGCCAGGACACCTCCCATCCTCGAAGTGTCGCTGCTGACACGCCCGTGGTCTATCTGGACCACCCTCTGGTGGAATTCTCGCACCAGCTCGTGCTCGTGGGTCACCACCACCACGGTGGTGCCGAGACGGTTTATCTCGGTGAGCAGCTCCATTATGTCGTAGCTCATCTCCGGGTCGATGTTGCCGGTGGGCTCGTCGGCTATTATGATGGGCGGGTTGTGCACAAGGGCCCTCGCCAGCGCCACCCGCTGCTGCTCTCCGCCGGAGAGCTGGTTGGGATAGGCGCGGCCCTTGTTGCCAAGGCCCACAAGGTCAAGTATGTATGGGACCCGACGCCGTATCTCCCGGGAGGGTATGTTGGTGACCCGCATGGCGAAGGCTACGTTCTCGTAGGCGGTGAGGTTGGGTATCAGGCGGAAGTCCTGAAACACCACCCCCAGCTTTCGCCGCAGGTATGGGATCTGCCGGCGCTTTATGCGCCCGAGGTCGTAATCCCCGACTATTATGGTGCCCTCGGTGGGCAGCTCCTCCCTGAGCATGAGCTTTATGAGTGTGCTCTTGCCCGCTCCCGAGTGGCCGAGGATAAAGACGAACTCACCCTTCTCCACATAGAAATCTACGTTTTCAAGGGCGACTGTTCCGTTGGGGTATGCCTTTGATACGCCCTTAAACTCAATCATACAAATTTCTCCTTGGGTAGTTTGCCGGTCAATACTTGGTGGGGTTTGCGTCCAGGTACTTTTTGACCATCAGCGCCACCTTGAATACTATGGCATCGTCAAACTCGCGCAGGTCGAGGCCGGTGAGCTTCTTTATCTTTTCGATGCGGTAGACAAGGGTGTTGCGGTGGACAAAAAGCCCCCTCGAGGTCTCGGAGACGTTGAGGTTGTTCTCAAAGAACCTCTGGATGGTAAAGAGGGTCTCCTGGTCCAGGGAATCGATGGAGCCCTTTTTAAACACCTCCTTGAGGAACATTTCGCAGAGGGTGGTGGGCAGCTGGTAGATCAGCCGGGCGATGCCCAGGTTGTCGTACCGGAGGATGGAGCGCTCGGTGTCGAACACCTTGCCCACCTCCAGGGCCACCTGGGCCTCCTTGAAGGAATTGGCAAGCTCCTTGATGCCGGTGACCATCATGCCCACGCCCACGGCGGCTTTAATATAGTGCTCGCCCTCGAGCACATCCACTATCGAGCCGGCCAGACTCTCGATGGCCTTGGAGTCCACCTCCTGGCGGATCTCCTTCACCACCACAATGTCCGACTCGCTTATGGTGAAAACAAAGTCCCTCTGGTTGTCGGTGAAGAGGCTGGACACCACGTCAAAAGGGGACACGGAGGGGTTCTCGGTGAGGATGCGCACCAGCAGCACAACGCTGGTGGTGTCCACCGAAAAGTGCAGCTCCCGGGCCTTGGCATAGATGTCCCCGGGGAGGATGTTGTCCATGACGACGTTTTTTATGAAGTTGCTCTTGTCGTACTTCTCGTCGTAGTAGAGCTTGAGGTTCTCGAGGGACACCGCCACCATGGCGGCTATCCTGGAGGCTTCCGGGTCCTCGCCCTCCACAAACACCGCGTAGTTGGTCCCACGCTCCTGGGCGAGGGGACGGAAGGTCCTGCCGCTCTGGCGGAACTCGCTCCCCTGCTGCAGCCCATCGGCGGGCCACTGCTCGCCTATGAGCTCGGGCTCGCTGCAGGCGACCACCGCGCCGGTGTCGTCCAGGACCCCGATCTGGCGGCCTGCCGCCGCCTTCATCTGTTGTACCATGTTCTGAAATAGCCTGTTTGCCATCTTAGTTACCCCGCTATGCTTGGTTTTGGCACAAAGCCGCATTTTTGTTGGTCATTTTAACAAGCGGCAAAATGATGGTTTGAACCCGGAATATATGTATATAATACACAAACATCTGGACTTGTGCAACACTTTTGAACAAAAAAAGCCCGGCTTATATGTGCAATATTTCTAAGATACTCCCTAAAGCCCCGGCAAATGGGGGGTTTAGAGAGGTTTTCTATTGGTGGAAATAACCATAAATCCGCCTCAAATCAGCTCGGAGAGGGCGGCGAATTCCCTGAGGCCCAGCTGCTCCGGCCTGGCCCCGGAGGGTATACCGGCCGCTTCCAGGGCGGCGGACACCCGGTCCCGCTCCGCAGGGAGGGAGGCGGAGAGGGAGTTGAGCAGCGTCTTGCGGCGCTGGGAGAAGGCGGCCTTTATCACCGAGAACATTCTCTCGGGGCTTTTGGGAGCCACCGGCGGCTGCGGCAACACCCGAAGGCTCAGCACGCTGCTGGTGACCTTGGGCGCGGGGTAGAAGCTGCCGGGTGATACGTCGAACAGCACCCTCGGCTCGCTGTAATACCTCACCGCCAGGGTGACCGCCCCCGCCTCCCGGGAGCGCTCCGGGGCGGCGAGGCGGCGCGCAGCCTCCCGCTGGACCATTACGGTTATGAACTCCACCGGCAGGCGCTCCTCCAGCAGGCGCATTATTATGGGGCTGGTTATGTAGTAGGGCAGGTTGCCGAAGACCGCCCTCGGCATGCCGGGGAGGTGCTGCTCCAGCAGCTGGTCCAGCGGCAGCTCCAGCACATCCCCCTGCACTATCTCAACATTGTCAAAACCCTCGAGGTTGGAGCGGAGCTGGGGGATGACATCCCGGTCCAGCTCCACCGCCAGCACCTTTTTGGCCCGCTTTGCGAGCTCCACCGTGAGCGCGCCGAGGCCGGGGCCTATCTCCAACACGCCGTAGCCACTCTCAAGGCCGCTCTCGGCTATCATCTTGGGGGCGATGCCGGGGTTTATTAGGAAGTTCTGGCCGAGGGCCTTTTTGGCCCTGGGGCGGCCGCCATCGCGAAGGTTCTGCTTCATGGGTACACCTCACCTTTCTGCTGAGCATGATTATACCACATATCCCCGCCGCTGCGAAAAAATCCCTGGCGAAAAAGATGCCGCGGGTGGTATAATCGCCTTTAAGGGCCAAGCCCCTGGAGGTGAGTTAGATGGTGTTGAACTGGCAGGCCGCCCGGGAGGACGGCTTTCTGCTGCGGCCGGCAAGGCCGGGCGAGGCGGTGAGCTACTACCGGCAGAACTACTGCCCGCTGGACCGGGAGGCCGCGAGGACCACCGGCAGCCGGGAGAGCTTTGGCCGCCGGGAGGTGGTGGGGTTCTTCCGCCGCTGCTGCAGGAGCGAGAGCTGCTGCCTGCTGCTGATGCTCTCTCCCGACCGACAGATAGTGGGAGAGGTGGCCATAACCGACATTGACAGAAGGGTGCGCAGCGCCAGCCTTCGCATCTGCATCTTCCGCCCGGAGCTCCGGGGCAGGGGGCTCGGCAGCTGGGCGGTGTGCGCCGCCCGGGACCTCGCCTTCTCCCGGCTGGAGCTGCACCGGCTGGAGCTGGAGGTCTTCTCCTTCAACCCCGCCGCCCAGAGGGTGTACGAGAAGGCGGGCTTTCGCCGGGAGGGGGTGCTGCGGGACTCGGTGCTGGACGGCGAGCGCTACGCCGACCGGATACTCATGGCCATTCTGGAGGAGGAGTGGCGGGGCGGTTGTAATTCCCGGAAATAAATATTAAAATAACCCTTAAGACCAATATGTAAAGGGGGCCGCAGCATGTCCCGCCGCGACAAGATAAACTACTATCTGGACATAGCTGACGCCGTGAGCCAGCGCAGCACCTGCCTGCGCAAGAAGTACGGCGCCATAATCGTGAAGAACGACGAGATAATCTCCACCGGCTATGTGGGGGCGCCTCGGGGCCGCCGCAACTGCACCGACGAGGGGGTCTGCCGCCGGGAGCGCCTTGGGGTGCCGAGGGGCGAGAGGTACGAGCTCTGCCGCTCGGTGCACGCCGAGGCAAACGCCATTATAAGCGCCGCCCGCCGGGACTGCATTGGGGCCACCATGTACCTCTCGGGGCGGGAGGTGTCGGACGGGAGCTATGTTAAAAACGCAAGCTCCTGCGCCATGTGCAAGAGGCTTATAATAAACGCCGGTATCACCACCGTGATAATCCGGGACGACGACGAGAACTTCCGCGCCATAGACGTGGAGGAGGAGTGGGTCAAGAACGACGACTCCCTCGGGGACGAGCTGGGATATTAAATGAAGGATCTTCTGCTTTGCGTTGACATTGGCAACACCAACATCGTGCTGGGAGCGTACCGCGGCGGGCAGCTGCAGTTCCTCTCCCGGATAACCTCCGACACCCGGCGCACCGGGGACCAGTACGCGGTGGAGCTTTTGAGCATACTGCTGCTCTACAAGGTGCAGCCCGAAAGCTTTGAGGGGGCGGTGGTGAGCTCGGTGGTGCCGGGCATAACCCCGTCGGTCTGCCACGCCATCAAAAAGGTGCTGAGTGTGCAGCCGCTGCAGCTCACCCCGGGGCTCAAAACCGGGCTCAACATCAAGATCGACAACCCCGCCGAGACCGGCAGCGACCTTGTGGCCGCGGCGGTGGCGGCGAAGGCGAAATATCCCCTGCCAATAATAATTATAGACATGGGCACCGCCACCACCATGACGGTGGTGGACGAAAACGGCGACTTTGTGGGCGGGGCGATAATGCCGGGGCTGCGGGTGTCGCTGGACGCCCTTGTGGGCAGCGCGTCGCTGCTCACCGGCATCGCCCTCGCGCCCCCAAAGCGGGCCATCGGCCGCAACACCGCCGACTGCATGCGCTCCGGGGCCATCTACGGCTCCGCCGGAATGATAGACAGCCTCTGCGAGAGGTTTCAAAAGGAGCTGGGAGCCCCCGCCACGGTGGTGGGCACCGGGGGGCTCTGCCCCTTTATAGCCCCCTACTGCAGCACCGAGATGGTAATCGACGAGCTGCTGCTGGTGGAGGGCCTGAGGCTCATATACGAGAGGAACCGCTGAAGACCCCTCTCCCCTCTTTGTAAATGCGCCGCATCCCCATGAGGGAGCGACAGCAGAAGGAGATAAAAAATGAATAACCGTTCCAATTCCCTTTCCCGCACGGCCTACCTCGTGCGCCTTGGGGCGCTGCTGGCCATTGTGGTGGTGCTGACCACCCTGAACATCGGCAACATACCCATAGGGCCGATAGTTGCCACCATCTACCAGGTGCCGGTGATAATCGGCGCGGTGCTGCTGGGCACCGGGGCCGGCGCGGTGCTGGGGGGAGCCTGGGGGCTGCTCTGCTTCTGGCTGGCCTTTACCGGCCAGACCACCGACGTTGTGGCCCTTGCCATAATCCAGCAGAGCCCTCTGACCTACTTTGCCATTGCGTTCCTGCCGAGGCTGCTCACCGGGGTGGCGGCGGGGCTCGTCTACCGGCTGACCTCCCGCCTCTTCAAGAGCCGCCGGAGCATACCCGCCCTCGCCATAACCGGAGCTGCGGGGGCGCTCTGCAACACGGTGCTCTACCTCGGCTCCCTCTACCTTTTGGTGCGGGAGCTGCTGGCGGAGGTCTACTCCATCGACCTCGGGGCGGTGCTGGGCATGGTGCTGGGGGTGGCCTCCACCAACGGCGTTGCCGAGGCCGCGGTGAGCGCGGTGGTGGTGTCGGCGGTCTGCCGGGTGCTGCTGGCGGTGTTTGAGAGAAAAAACTGAGCTTTGGAGGAAGAGCATCTTGTTTGAGCTTGCGCTGTTTGACATGGACGGGCTGATGGTGGACACCGAGAGGGCCTGCTTTGAGTCCTGGAAGTATATAATGGAGCAGCTGGGCGGCAGCATAACCGAAGAGGAGTATGTGGGCTACGCCGGTCACAGGTTCGACGAGATACAGCAGCTCTTCCGGGCCAACCACCGGGAGTTTGAGAGGTTTGACGAGTTCTTCCGGCTGAACCACCTGCATTTCATGGAGATAATCGACTCGGGGGTGCCGCTGAAGCCGGGGCTGATTGAGCTGCTGGACGCGCTGGACGCCCTCGGCCGCCGCCGGGTGATAGTCAGCTCCTCCGGCGACGAGCACATCGCCCGGGTGCTGCGGCCCTCGGGGGTGCAGGCGAGATTCCAGGGGGTGGTGAGCGGCGACCGGGTGAAGCACTCGAAGCCCAACCCCGAGATATTCCTCCTGGCGGCGGAGAGCTACGGGGTAAGACCCGAAAACTGCCTCGTGTTCGAGGACTCCATAGCCGGGGTCATGGCCGCCACCGCCGCCGGGATGCCGGTAATAGCGGTGCCGGACATGCTGCCGCTGCCGACGGAGCTGGCGGAGCGCTGCCTCGCGGTCTGCGGCACCCTGGCGGACGCCATTCCGGTGGTGCAGAAGCTGGCGTAAAGGTCCTCTGCCTGCCGCCGCTCTCCCGCCCAAAAGGGACAGGGCGGCGAATATTCCGACAAAAATAATGGAGCCGGTTTTCCTGCCGGCTCCTTATTTTTTGTCCTCTTTTGGGGCCAGGAGATCCTTTGTCCCGGCGGCTATCAGGAACACCGCGAACACCCGCCGCAGCATATCCTGCTGGAGGTTCACCGCCAGAAGGTAGCCGAGGGGCACCGCCAGCGCCCCAAAGCTGCCCATTATGAGCGCCTTTTTTACATCCAGCAGGCGGTTTTTTATGTGCACCGCCACCGACACCGCCACCACCGGCAGGAAGAACATGAGGTTTATGCCCTGGGAGCCGGTCTGGGGCAGGTCGGTGAAGAGCATCATGTAGATGAGCAGTATAAAGCCGCCCCCGAGACCCATGGAGGCCAGCAGACCCGAGGCCGCCCCCACCGCCAGCGGCAGCAGCCAGCTCATCTAATCAGGGCGGCGGCGCCGGAGGCCGCCACCACCGCCCCAAACAGCCGCCGGAGCTTTTGGGGCTGTATACGCCTTAGCAGGGCGCAGCCCGCCGCCGAGCCCAGCACCCCGCCGGGCAGGAAGGCGAGGCCCTGCTGCCAGTCCACCTGCCCTCCCCAAAGGTAGAGGGCGAAGCTCACCGCGCTCATAATCAGTATGGCGAGGGTGGAGGTTGCGTGGGCCCGGCGCTCGTCCGGGATTATGTTCCTGATGAACATCACCGCCACCACCCCGCCGCCAGAGCCGAAGAGGCCGTTTAAGAATCCCGAGACCAAACCCGCCGCCGGGAGCCTCAGCTTTTTGAGGTCCATGGTCAAAATCCCCCTTAAAAAAACTTCCCGCAGGCTTAGTCTGCCCGCGGGAGCGCCGGAATATGAGGGATTTCAGCCGATTATTGTCCTCACCGCCCAGCCGGCCAGCATGAGCCCTGCCGCCGGGGGGACAAAGGATATGGTGCCGGGGGCGCCCGGCCCGGAGCGGATGGGGGGCGACTTTGAGTAGAGCACCGTGGCCCCCAAAAGCCCCAGCTTCTTCATCTCCCGGCGCATCACCCGGGCGAGGGGGCAGCCGCAGCCGGCGGTCTGCTCGATGGGGCCGATTTTGAAGTCCGCCTCCAGGCGGTTGCCGGTGCCGAGGCAGGTTATGAGGGGGATGCCCAGCTCCCTGCAGCGCAGGGCCAGGGCGAGCTTTGCCCCCACCGAGTCGATGGCGTCCACCACCGCGTCCGGCCGTGGGGTGAGGAAGCAATCGACGGTGTCAGGGCCGAGGACCATGTCCAGCAGCTGCAGTCGGGCGGCAGGGGCCGCCTTCGAGAGACGCAGCGCCGCCGCCTCGGTCTTGCGCATGCCGATGGTTTCGGCGGTGGCGAAGAGCTGGCGGTTGAGGTTGGAGGGCTCCACCCTGTCGCAGTCGCAGAGGGTGAGGGCGCCGACCCCCGCCCTGCCGAGGGCCTCGGCGGCGGCTCCCCCCACCCCGCCGAGACCCGCCAGGGCCACAGTGGAGCCGCGGAGCTTTGAGAGCGCCTGCTCGCCTATTAAATCCATCTCACGGGTAAGGTATTCCATGGCAAAAAAATCCCGGGAGCCCAAAGAGCTCCCGCAAGGCATAAATTTAACCCCGCCCGGCCGTCTGACGCCGATTAGAACCCGTCGGTTAAAGACGGTGGGTAAATCGACTGCCGGGTTCGCGCTCCCTTCATCCCCAGAGGGGGAGGTCTGCAGTCCGCCGGTCAAGACAGAATCCCATAAAGTTCTGGTTGTCGGATTAAAAAGGGCGTCAACAAGTCGTACTGGGCAGGGCGTCCAGCTGTGGGGCGGGAGGGGGTCAGTCCTCCTCGCCGTCAAACTCGTAGAGGTCGCCGAGGCGGTCGATGAATATGTCGCTTATCTCGTCGAACTCGTCGTCATCCTCGATGAGGCTGAGGATCTCCTCCCCGTTCTCCTCCTCGATTATCTTCATTATGACCAGGTTGCCGTCGGAGTTGAGGTACTCCTCGGGGTCCTCGGCGGAAGCCAGCAGCGCCACATAGCTCTGCCCGCCGTGCTCCAGGGTGTCCACCAGCTCAAACTCGTGGCTGACCCCGTCCTCGTCGGTGAGGGAGATGAGGTCGGCGGTTATCTCCAGGTCCTCCTGCTCCTCCTCCGGCACAAAGGTCTTGTCCTTGTCCATCTTGGCCTCCTTGGGTCTTTGTCCAACCCTATTTTACCCGCCCCGGGCCGAAAAATCAACAGTGGCGCTTGGGGATGGTTTTTGGTATAATATTATAAATTCTTTTTTGGGGGGACGGGAATGAAGAGGATTCTCGCGATGGTGCTGCTGCTCATCTGCCTTTGCGGCTGCGGGAGCGAGCAGCCGGCGGACACCGGCGAGCTGCCGGAACAGCTCTGCCAGCCCGGGCCGGGGGACAGGGTCGCGGAGATCGAGACCAGCGCCGGGACCATCAAGCTGCTTCTCTTCCCAGAATACGCCCCGCAGGCCTGCGAAAACTTTGAGTCGCTGGCGGCGGCCGGTTACTACGACGGCTGCTCGGTGCACAAGATTATAGAGGACTTCTGCATCCAGATGGGCGACCCCACCGGCACCGGCTCCGGGGGAGAGAGCATCTGGTCCGAGGGCTTTGAGCCGGAGTTTTCCGACCAGCTGCACAACTATGTTGGGGCGGTGGGGGTGGCCACCGGCGACAGCGGCCTGGGCGGAAGCCAGTTTTACATAATAAGCGGCGGGGAGGTCACCGAGGAGCTGGCGGCGGAGATGACCGCCGCGGGCTACCCCCAGCAGGTGGTGGACAGCTACCTCTCCACCGGCGGCCAGCCGCTGCTGGACTACCGCTACGCCGTGTTCGCCCAGGTTTACGAGGGGCTGGATGTGGTGCAGAAGATTTCCGGCAAAAACGCCGACGAGCTTATGCGGCCGGAGCGGACCATAACGGTAAAATCGGTCCGGGTCTACCAGCTGGAGCCGGAGGCTTAAAAGTAAACACCGCAAAGACGAGCGGCGGGGCCAGGTTGGCCCCGCCGCTTTTTGCATTTCATCAGTCGGTGGGATAGTCCGACTCCTCGGGGGCGAAGGTCTCCTCCGAGGGCTGCTCCGCCGCGTCGCCGCCGGTCTGCTGGGCCTCGCCCTCGCCGGAGGTCTGCTCCACCGGGTCCTCCACCGGCAGTATGGTCTCAAGACCGGGGTCCTGCTCCGGCTGGGTCTCGGGCAGCTGCACCTCAAAGAGCGGCAGTATCTCCCCCGTCTCGTCCACCAGCAGGTGGCCTCCCACCAGCTGGCCGTCCTTGACCAGCAGCACCGCCGAGACCATAGCGCCAAGGTCCTCCCGGTTGGTCACGGTGTAGACGCACTTTGTGAGCCTCTGGCCCTTGAGCGGCTCCAGATCGAAGCCCATGGCCTGCTGCATGACGTTGTAGTCCTGGAACCTCTCGTCGAACTCCTGCGGCACCTCCACCTCGGCCACGGTGCTGCGGGTGTCCACCTGCAGGCCGATGCCGGCGAGGTAGTTCTCCCGCTCCTCGGTGGTGCCGGCGGGTATGCCGGCGGTGGAAACGCCGGTGTCCTTGACGGCCCGGATGCCGATTATTGCCGCGCCGGCGACAATTGCCAGCAACACGAGGGTTACGGCGGTCTTTTTAATGCCCTGTTTATCCACTGATTTTGCAACCATCAGCTGAAATTGCACTCCTTTTGTTGTTGTGTTAAATTCCTATGCTTCGGAGCGCGGAATTAGTAGTTTTTGTAGCCGGGGGTCAAAAAAAGGCGCAAAAAACCGGCAGCTGCTGCGAGGCGGCCGCCGGATTTACTTGTGGTACTTTATGTTGCCGATTATGGTGAGGCTCCTGTAGACCTGCTCCAGCAGCACCAGCCTTGCCAGCTGGTGGGGCAGGGTCATGGCGGAGATGGAGAGGCAGAGGTCCGCCCGGTCCTTTACCCGCTGGGAGAGGCCGAGAGAGCCGCCGATAAGGAAAAGCGCCCTGCTGCCCGAGTCGGTGACCTCGCGTATTCGCTCTGCGAGCTGGGGCGAAGAGAGCTGCCTGCCCTCCACGCACATGGCTATGGTGTAGACCTTTTTCCTCCTCTGCAGAAGCTCCAGGAACCTGTCCCCTTCCGCCTCTATAACCCGCTGCTCCGCGGCAGGGCCCTCCCCCTGCAGCCGGGTCTCCGGCAGCTCGGTGAGCTCCAGACGGCAGAGCGGAGCGAGGCGCTTCTGGTACTCGGCGCAGCCCTCCCGCAGGAAGGGCGCCGAGAGCCTGCCCACCGCCGCTATCTCCAGCTGCCTCACAGTGAGAACCTCGGCCCGGGGTTGTTCCTCGGGGCGACCTCCACCTGCACCTCCGGGCAGCCGCAGTTTTCGAGAAAGCTGTTGAAGGTGGTTTTGGCAAGGCTGGGGCTGTTGTTCTCCTCGCTCACATGCATGAGGAAAAAGCCGCTGGTGCCGCTGGAGGCCAGCTTTGCGCAGGTCTCGGCACAGTCGTGGTTGGAGAGGTGGCCGAAGTCGGAGCGTATGCGCTGCTTGAGGCTGAAGGGGTAGCGCCCCGCCAAAAGCGCGCCGTCGTCGTAGTTGGACTCCAGCGCCACCACCCGGCAGCCCTCGAGGCAGCGGTAGACCTCCTCGGTGACCCGGCCGATGTCGGTGGCGATGGCGGCGGCCCCGCTGCCCAGCTGGAAGCGGTAGCCGCAGCAGTCCAGGCTGTCGTGGTTGGTCCTGAACGGGGTGATTCCGGCCCCGGCTATCTGCAGCTCGCTGCCGGGGGTTATCTCCCGGAGGTCCGCGTCCCTTGGCACCAGGTCTCTGGACAGGAGGTAGGAGAGGCACTTGGGCAGGCCGTAGACCGGCAGGCGGTAGTGCTTTAAAAAGGTGGCCAAACCGGCCACATGGTCAATGTGCTCGTGGGTTATAAGCACCGCCGAGAGGTCGCTGGCGGAAAGGCCGAGGCCGTAGAGCGCCCCGAGGGTCATGCGGCAACTGCGGCCCATGTCCACCAGCAGCTTGCCCTCTGGGGCGCTTACCAGGGTGCTGTTGCCGGAGGAACCGCTGAAAAGTGTCTGTATGTAGGGCATTTTTCTCCTTTATGGCCAGCCCGGGGGCTCCGGAATACCGGACCCCCGGGCGCTGAGTTTCAGTTTTCGCCGGAATCCACCGTCTCCCGGCGGATATCCGCCCCCACCGCCGAGAGCTTGCCCACGATGTTCTCGTAACCCCGCTCGATATGGGAGACGTCGGAGATGGTGCTCTCCCCCTTTGCGGAGAGGGCGGCGATCACAAGGGCCGCTCCGGCCCGAAGGTCTGGCGCGCGCAGGGCGGCGGGAGCGAGCTCCTTTACCCCCTGCACCACCGCGGCGCGGCCGCCGGTATCCAGCTGGATCTGGGCGCCCATTCGCCGCAGCTCGTCCACATACTTGAACCTGGACTCCCAGATGCCCTCGGTGATGATGGAGGTGCCCTCCGCCATGGCAAGCAGCACCGCCATCTGAGGCTGCATGTCGGTGGGGAAGCCGGGGTGGGGGGCGGTCTTGATGTTGGTGGGGCGTATGGGGCCCAGGTGCCGGACCCTTATGGCGTCATCGTACTCGGTTATCTCGGAGCCCATGAGCTCCAGCTTGGAGGCGATGGACTCGAGGTGCTTGGGGATGACGTTGGTTATGAGCAGATCCCCCCGGGTGGCGGCGGCGGCGGCCATGAAGGTGCCCGCCTCGATCTGGTCCGGGACGATGGAGTAGTCGGTGCCCCGCAGGTACTGGGAGCCGTGTATCTTGATGACGTCGGTGCCCGCTCCCCTCACGTCTCCACCCATGGAGTTCAAAAAGTTTGCAACATCCACGATGTGGGGTTCCTTGGCCACGTTTTCGAGGATGGTGGTGCCCTCCGCCTTAACGGCGGCCAGCATGGCATTGATGGTGGCGCCCACCGAGACGGTGTCGAAGAAGATGTGGTCCGCCCGGAGCCTGCCGTCGCACCAGACCACCACGTTGCCGTGCTCCACCTTCCACTGGCAGCCGAGGCCGGAAAAGCTCTTGAGGTGCTGGTCTATGGGCCGGGGGCCCAGGTCGCAGCCGCCGGGGAGCGAAACATGCGCCCGGCTGAACCGGGAGAGCAGCGCGCCCAGGAAGTAGTAGGAGGCGCGCATCTTCCGGCTCATCTCCGCCGGGACCTCGCAGGAGGTTATGGTGGTGGCGTCGATGCGTATGCGGCCGGGGGAGAGGCGCTCTATTCGCGCGCCCATCCACCTCATTATGTCGATGATGGCCTCCACGTCGCTGATGTTGGGTATGTTATCTATGACGCAGGGCTCGTCCGAGCAGATGACCGCCGGCAGGATGGCCACCGCGGCGTTCTTTGCGCCGCAGATGGGCACCGTGCCCTTAAGCGGTCTTCCCCCGCTTATAACATAACGCTCCAAATCCTCTTCCCCCAAAATTGCCTTTTTTCAAGTTTACGCTGCCCCATGCCCCGATTATCAATAAATGTAGGGGGCGGGGTCCACCTTGGTGCCGTTGATCCTGACCTCGAAGTGCAGGTGGGAGCCGGTGGAGTTGCCGGTGGAGCCCATGAGGGCTATGAGCTGGCCTCTGCTCACCGTCTGGCCCACGTCCACCAGCAGCTCGCTGCAGTGGCCGTAGAGGGTGGAGATGCCGTTGCCGTGGTCGATGATTATATAGTAGCCGTAACCGGTGGAGGTCCACTGGGAGACTATTACGGTGCCGGAGTCGGCGGCGAAGAGCCCGGTGCCGAGGGGTGCGGCTATGTCTATGCCGTGGTGGGTGCTGGACCAGCCGCGGCTGATGAAGTAGCCGGAGCCGGTGGGCCAGGCGAGAACGCCGGTACCGACCACCGGGCCGCCCACGTCATAGGCCTTGGTGCCCCGTATGACCTGCTGGTCCACAGGTTCCACCGTGACCTCCTCCGAGACCACCGTGCGGGCCACCTCCTGGCCGTTTTCGTACTCCACCTCCACCGTGACCAGCTTTTCGCCGTCCCGGCCCTCAACTATGGTGCGGCTGTAGCCCACATAGAACCTGGGGTCCTCAATGGTGACCTGACCGCAGTCGATGCTCTCGGTATAGGTCTCCACCCGCACCGTCTTTACGCCTATGAGCGGCTCGCCGGTGGCGACCAGCAGCTGCTGGCCCTCGGACAGGTTGTCCAGGTCCAGGCCGGGGTTGAGCTCCACCAGCTGCTCCAGGGTGATGCCGTTGGCGTCCGCAACCTGCTCGAGGCTCTCGTCCGCCATCAGGGTGTGGTATATGTTGCCGGTTTCGGAGGAATTGACTATGTCTTCAATCACGCTGTAGGCAAGGACGCTGCTGGCGGGGTAGATGCCGTCCACCAGCTCCACGTCCCGGGTGAAGCGCACGGCGGTGTCCGGCTCGTCCGCCACCGCGTCTATATAGGGCTGGAGCTTGCTGTCCAGCAGCTCCTCCAGAAGGTTGCGGGCCACGGTGGCGCCGTAGAACTCGCCGCCGATGTAAAGGCCGGTGGCCTCGGTTATCTCGGCCCCGGAGGCGGTGAGCAGCGCGTCGGCCACGCCGGTCTCGCTGGAGAGCTGGTCCTCCCGGACCGCCACCACCGAAAGGGTGGCCTCGCCCGCGGACCAGACCGCGTCCTCGTCGGTGCTGTAGATTATGCGCTGCTGGAGTATCTTCTGGGCGGAGTTAAAGGTGCTCTCGCTGTCCACATACCCCACCTGCTGGCCGTTGTAGGTGATGCTAAGGCCAAACTGCAGGTTGCAGAGGCTGTAGACGGTAAAGGCGAAGGCGGCGGCCCCGAGAAGCGGGAGGAAGCTGTTGGCAAACCGCGCCATAGCCGCCCGGTTGCGGGCGAAGCCCTCGGCAAAAAAGTCCCGGACCGCCTGACGCCTCAGGTGGGCGGGAGCGCCCCGGTTGCTGCGCAGCAGGGCAAAGAAGTTGCGCACCCCTCTCGCCACCCGCACCGCGGGGCGGGCGATGTCCCGGGCAAACTCCGCAGCCCGGTTCAGCACAAAGTTGCCCGCGGCCAGAAGGCCGTGGACGGCAGCTTTAAAGCCTCTCCTGAGGCCCTTTTTCACCGAGCGCTTAAAGGAGTGAACCACCCGCTCGGCGGTGGCGCCGATATAGTATAGCTGATCCCCGGCGTACTGCAGAAAAAAGGACAGCAGCCGCTTGAGACTGGCCCTGTGGCGCCGGTGGGGCCGAAGGTTTCCGCTGTAAAAGCCCCCGCTGAGTTTTGCTGACATATATGAAAAGCTCCTTGACTTGCAGAGGTAAAAAAAGAAAATTGGCAGTTACATTATACTATATCTCCCAAATCAATTCAACTTGACAAGCGCCGCCCCGCACACTCTCAGCTCTGCCGGGGGTGGCCGGCGCGCTTAATGCACCTCTTCATCCAGCCGCCGAAGAGGTAGTAGAGGATGAAGAGCAGCGACGCCGCCGACCAGGTTATGGGGTAGCTGAGCTCCACCATCTCGAGGGTGCGCTGCAGCGGCACCACCGCCACCACCCAGAAGGCCCTGAGCCCGCAGATGGCGAGCACGGTGCTGAGGGTCGGCACCAGGCTGTCCCCGGCGCCCCTGACCGCGCCGGAGAGGAGCTCCACGCAGATAGAGGTGAAGTAGAAGGGGGAGAGGTTGCGGACCATGGAAAAGCCTATTTCCAGCACCGCGGTGTCGTCGGTAAAAAGGCCGAGTATCCAGCGCCCGCCCAGCAGCGTGACACCGGTTACCGCCAGGGTCACCAGCAGGGACATGCCGAGACAGGCCCGGACGCTCTGCCGGACCCGGTCGTAGCGCATGGCGCCGAAGTTCTGCCCAGAAAAGGTGGTTATGGCTATGCCGAAGGCGCTTATCATCATCCAGAAAAGGCTGTCTATCTTGCCGTAGGCGGTCCAGGCGGCGGAGGCGTCGGTGCCGAAGGAGTTTATGGCGGACTGGATTATTATGTTGCTCACCGAGTAAAGGGTGGACTGCAGGGCGATGGGCACGCCGATGCGTATTATGGAGCCGGTTATGCCCTTTTCAAAGCCCAGCTTCTTAAACCGCACCGAGAACTCGCCCGAGCCCTTGGAGAGGTAGCGCAGCACCAGCAGGGCGCTCACCGCCTGGGAGAGTACGGTGGCGATGGCGGCCCCCGCAACCCCCATGTTGAGCTCCACCACCAGCAGCAGGTCCGCCACTATGTTTATAAGGCAGCTTACAATGAGGAAGTAGAGCGGCCGCCGGGAGTCCCCCATTGCCCGGATTATGCCCGCGCCCATGTTGTAGATGAGGGAAAAGGTTATCCCGGAAAAGTATATGCGAATGTATGTAAGGGCCATGTCAAAGGCGTCGGCGGGGGTGGCGATGGCCCTGAGGGCCACCCCGCTGAGGGCAAGGCCCACCACCGTGAGAACGGCGCCTCCCGCGAGGGCCAGCGCCACCGAGGTGCGTATGGCTTTGGTGGCGTCCTTGTACCTTGCGGCGCCGTAGAACTGGCTTATCACCACCGTGGCCCCCGAGGCGATGCCGTTAAAAAGGCCTATTAGCAGGTTTATGAGTGTACCGGTGGAGCCGCCCACCGCGGCCAGCGCCTGCTTGCCCACAAAACGCCCCACCACCACCGCGTCCACGGTGTTGTAGAGCTGCTGGAAGAAGGAGCCCAGCAGTATGGGGAAGAAGAAGGCCAGCAGCTGCCGCCAGATGATCCCCTCGGTGATGTTGTTGATGTTGGAACGCCTTGCCATTGCGCTTACCTCCCTTGCCGGCATGAGTGCAATATTAACACCAGTTGCCCGGTTTGTAAACCCGCAAATGATAAACAAAATAACCGCCGCAGAGAGCGGCGGTTTTTGCGTGTTTCAGCCCTTCAGGCCCCTGGTCTGGCGGTCCATGTCCTCCACCACAATGTCGAAGATCTCCCCGAGGCCGGCGGCGTACTCCAGCACCTTCCAGGGTGTGTTGGTGTGGTAGTGGATCTTGATAAGGTCCTCGTCCCCCACCGCCAAAAGGCTGTCGCCGGGGATGTTGGCCACCAGGTAGTCGTAGATTTCATCCTCGTCGAGGCCCTGGCCCTCGATGAGCAGCTGGGTGTCGTAGCGGTATTCTAACATTTGTGTTGCCTCCCTTTTTTGGACTCTGCCCCGGCGCAATCAGCCGTCGGCCTCTCCCTCCGGAGCCTGGTAGCTCGGATCCTTTGTACCACAGACGATACAGGTGCCGTTCTGGTAGTTGTGACCGGTGGCGGGGATGGTCTCGGTCTTGGTGTTGTGGCACCGCGAGCAGGTGAGGGTGCGGCTGCCGGCGGTTTCGCAGCCGGCGGGGGTATTGGAGGTCTCCTGGTAATCGTGGCCAAGAGCGCCCACCGTTTCCTCCACTACATTGCCACAGACGCTGCAGGTGCGTTTCTGCATGCCGGTGGTCTCACAGCCCGGCTGGGTTATAATCGTCGGGTCGCCGTACTGGTGGTCCAGCTTCGGGATGACCTCAGGTACCTTCTCCTTGCAGACCGAACAGGTGCGCTGCTGCTTCCCTTCGGAGGTGCAGGTGGCGGGGGTTATCACGGTGGGGTCTCCCAGGGTGTGCTCCAGCTTCGGGATGGTTTCGGTCTTTTTATCTCCGCAGATGCTGCAGACCGACACCTTCTTGCCCTCCTGCTTGCAGGTGGCAGCGGTGCTCTTGGTGGAGTCCTCCACGTACTGGTGCTCGTGGTCCGCTATGGCGGCTATGGCCACCGAAAAGGCAACGCTGCCGTCGCTGCCGGTGGTGTAGCTGAACTTGAGAAGGTCGGCGGT
>CALXAK010000001.1 GCA_944386255.1 uncultured Clostridia bacterium | reverse complement strand
TCCAGCGTCCGCTGCCAGGCAAAGGCCTGCCTCGCCGGGACCACAAACTCGGTGTAGCGGGGGTCGGCGGAGCCGTCCTCCGCCGTGGCCCTGATTGAGCAGAACTCCTCCCGGGTGAACTCGTCGGCAATGCGCACCGTCTCCCCGCCGGGGGTGAGCACCGTGAGGTCCTGGTCGTAGAGCATCTCCAGGGTCTGGGCGGGCTGATCTCCGGTTACGCCGGTCACGGCGGAGATGTTGGAGAGCTGCATGTTGTCTATGAAGGAAAGGCAGATAAACGCCGCCACCGCCACCAGCGTGCCCACGAATATAAATGGGGTCCTGCGTCCGCGGCGGCTGCTGCAGCGGTCGGATATGGCGCCAAATAGCGGCAGCAGGAACAGCGCCAGCACGTTGTCCAGCGCCATTATCGCCCCGGAAAGGGTCTGGTTCATGCCGAACTTGTCCGCCAGTATCTTGGGGATAATGGTGTCGTAGGCCTGCCAGAAGGTGCAGATAAGGAAAAAGGCAAACCCAACATATACCGTGCGCCGGGTGTTTAGCTTCATCTTTTCGTCCTCCCCGTTGTGTTAATAAAATAATAACCCAACCGGAGCAAAATTAACAGCTGTTCATTGACTAAATCCCGGCAAGAATGTAGGATTGGTCTTAGCAAAAGGAGCGTCGTCATGAACGGGATTTTGTTGTTTTTAGCGGTCTTTCTGCTCATCTGCCTTTATATGACCCTTCCCAAAAAGCCCTTTGGGGGAGGTTTTGCTCCCTTTGAGGGCCTCTATGTCGCCCACCGGGGCCTTCACACGGAGGATCTCACGGTGCCGGAAAACTCCCTGCCCGCCTTTGCAGCCGCCGCCGAGGCCGGCTACGGCATTGAGCTGGACCTGCAGCTCTCGAAGGACGGGGAGGTAATGGTGTTTCACGATGACTCGCTCAAGAGGGTGTGCGGCGAGCAGGGGCTCATCTGGGAGCGCACCCGGGAGCAGCTCTCGAAGCTGCGCCTCTGCGGCAGCGGCGAGACCATCCCCACCTTCCGGCAGGTGCTGGAGCTGGTGGCGGGCCGCTCCCCCCTCATTGTGGAGCTGAAGCACGGCCCCAGGCGGGATGAGCTATGCAAAAAGGCCTACGACCTGCTCCGGGGGTATTCCGGCAGGTACTGCATTGAGAGTTTTGACCCGCTGGTGGTGCGCTGGTTCAAAAAGCACGCCCCCGGGGTCTGCCGCGGCCAGCTCATCACCCAGGTGGACGGCTATGGCCTCTCCACCAAAACCGTGCCGCCGCTCCTGCTGGCCGCCGGGTTCTGCAACTTCCTGTCCCGGCCCAACTTCATCGCCCACAACCAGGGCCGCAAGCTGCTCACCGTCCGCCTCGCGGAGCTGCTGGGGGCCAAGAGGGTCACCTGGACGGTGCGGGAGGAGGGGGAGGCCCTGTCCAGCGACTGCATAATATTTGAATTCTTCCGCCCCGACACCCACTACCACAAAAAGCGCCGAGGCGCAAAGGAGCAGGCATGAAGATCGAGAAATACACAAACCTCCTGAACGGCTTTGACCCGGCGAGCCCCGCGGTGATTTCTCCGGAGGACTTCGGCTACCGCATGGACGATTTTCCGGAGATGGCGGTGCTCTGCTTTACAAAATCCATAATAGATAAGTTTGCCTCCCTGCCGGGAGCGCGCATGGTGTGCGATATGGGCTCCGCCAACGGCCTGAGACCTGTCTGGGCGATGCCCTACAAAGGCCGGGAGATAGCCTTCTGCCTCGCCTACATAGGCGCGCCGGCGGCGGCCGGCCAGCTGGATGAGCTCATCGCCTTCGGGGCCAGAAAGATCGTGGTGTTCGGGTCCTGTGGCGTTCTGGACCGGGAGCTCGCGGACGGGCACATAATTATCCCGGAATCCGCCATGCGGGACGAGGGCACCAGCTACCACTACGCCCCCGCCAGCGACGAGATAGCCATGGACCCCGCCTCGGTGCGGGCGCTCCGGGAGGTGATGGAGGAGTTCGGCTACCCCTACTTTGTGGGCAAGACCTGGACCACCGATGCCCTCTACCGGGAGACCAGGGCAAAGGTGGCGGCCCGGCGGGCGGCGGGGTGCTGCGTGGTGGATATGGAGTGCTCCGCCCTCATCGCCGTGGCGCAGTTCAGAAAAGCAAAATTTGCCCAGTTCCTCTACGCCGCCGACAACCTGGACGCGGAGAACTGGCAGCAGCGGGGCCTCACCATGGACCAGGGCCTTGCCCGCTCGGATATATACATGCAGGCCGCCTTTGAGTGCGCCATGAGGCTGTGACCATGGAACTTGAAGTCTTTACCGAGCGCCCGGAGCCCGGCTGCTGCACCCCCATGGAGGATCTGACCTACCGGCTGCTGGAGAGCTGTGAGGTGCCTTTCCGGCGGGTGCAGCACCCGGCCGCCGCCACCATGCAGGACCTCGCCCCGGCGGAGAGGGCCCTTGGCAGCCCCATGTGTAAGAACCTGCTGCTCAGCAACCGCCAGAAGACCAAATACTACTTTCTGGCCCTGCCGGGGGACAAGCCCTTTGTAACAAAAGACTTTTCCGCCGCCCTCGGGATTGCCCGGGTGTCCTTCGCGTCGGCCGGGGAGATGCAGAACCTGCTGGGCCTCACCCCCGGCTCCCTCTCGGTGGTGGGCCTCATCAACGACCGGGAGGGGAGGGTGCAGCTCTGCATCGACCGGGAGATAGAGGCGGAACCCTTCTTTCTCTTCCACCCCGGAATCAACACCGCGAGTGTGGCGATATCAGGGGAGGACCTGTTCCAAAAGCTGCTGCCGGCCCTCGGCCACGAGGCCACGGCGGTCGACCTGCCGGACAGATCCGAGCAGCAACAGGATACTTGAGAGGTGCTTTTGACATGAACGTTGGAATTATCGGCGGGGCGGACGGCCCCACCTCCATCTTTGTGAGTGGATTTTCCCTGTCGGCGCTGGTGCTGATGGCGCTGGCCCTGCTCGGGGCCGTGGCGGTAGCGGTGGCGCTCTGGCTTCGCCGCCGGGGCAGATAGACTGTTTTTTTAATCCAATACCGGGACGGAGACTCTGGATCGCCCGGCAGGCTTATGAAAGCAAGCCTGCCGGGCGATCTGCAATAAATTCCTAAAAAATGCCGCGGAGTGTGACAACATCACGGAACTGCGGATTCTGAAAATGTATATTGTAGAAAAGGAGGCGGTGACATGAAAGAATACATCTGTACGGTCTGTGGATATGTCCACAAAACCGAGGGCGAGCTGCCCGAAGATTTCGTCTGTCCGGTCTGCGGCGCCGGCAGGGACGCGTTCAAACTCAAGGAGGACGCCCCCGGCGAAGGCGCGCCCCTCGAAAAGCCCCGTCTCGAGAGGGAGCTTTCCTCAATGGAGATGAGCGTCATCTGCTCCAACCTTGCCCGCGGCTGCGAAAAGCAGTACATGCCGGAGCAGAGCGAGGAGTTTAAAAAACTGGCGGAGTTTTTTGCAGCCAAGGCTGAGCCGCAGGGCGCAGCGGGCGTCGAGGAGCTGCTGCAGCTGATAGGCGAGGACATCTCTTCGGGCTTCCCCTATGGCAGCGCGGCCGCAAAGCAGGGGTCGGACCGGGGCGCTCTGCGCAGCCTGGTCTGGGCGGAAAAGGTCACCAGGATGCTGCAGTCGCTGCTCAACCGCTACAGGGCGGAGGGGGAGAGGATGCTGGAGAACACCGGCGTTTTCGTCTGCAGCGTCTGTGGGTTCGTGTTTGTGGGGGACACCCCGCCCGAAATCTGCCCCGTTTGCAAGGTGCCCGCCTGGAAGTTCCAGCGGGTTGAGGGAGGTGCTAAATAATGGCTGAATTCTACGCGGTGAGAAACCTGAGGCTCTGCACCAAGGACTGCCTCTGCCTCTACGTCTGCCCGACCGGCGCTTCCGACACCGAGAACAGCATAATCGATGTGAACAAATGCATCGGCTGTGGAGTCTGCGCCAGGTCCTGCCCGTCCGGGGCCATCTCGATGATGCCGAAACAGCTGCCGCCCCAGCAGCCCAAGGAGGACGGGGTGAGGGATGCTCTCCGGGCCCTTGTTCAGAGCAAGACCAGGGCGGAGCTCATAGCCTCCCAGCTGCCGGGCGCCCTTTCAAAGGCGGTGGAGATCTCCTCCCGGCTCATGGCGGAGGACCTCTGCAGGGAAGCAGGCTACATGCTGGTGCAGAGCGCCAACACAAAG